>CAZPET010000029.1:0-11644 GCA_964585625.1 uncultured Syntrophomonadaceae bacterium | reverse complement strand
GGCGATGCTTTTCGCCAGGGCCAGTTCCGCCCGGGCCACGTCCAATCCGGGGTACCGCTCCCGGAGGCGTTTTTTGGCCCTCTCCCCGGCCTGCCGGGCCCTCTCGGCATTGATCTCCCAGGAGAATTCCGCTGCATCGGCCAGCACGATGACCTTGTCAGGACCGGCCTCCATGAAGCCTCCTGAAACGGCCATGCACTCCTTCTTACCGCCAACCTTGCGGTAATAGAGTACGCCGGGTTTCAAGGTGGTCAGGAGGGGAGCATGCCGGGGCCACACTCCCAGGTAGCCCTCCGCCCCCGGAGCGACTACGCTTTCCACCTCTTCCCTTAAGATTCTCCTCTGAGGAGTGACAACCTCCAGCACCGTAGTAGCCATCAGGCCAGCTCCTGTCCCTTCTGAACAGCTTCCTCCATGCGGCCTACCATATAGAAGGCCTGCTCCGGCAGATCGTCATGGCGGCCGTCAAGGATTTCCTTGAACCCCTTAATGGTCTCCGACAAGGGAACGTAGGCTCCCGGCGTTCCCGTAAAAGCTTCCGCCACGTGGAAAGGCTGGGAGAGGAAACGCTGAATCTTACGTGCCCGGGCCACGATAAGCTTATCCTCCTCGGAAAGCTCCTCTATGCCCAAAATGGCGATTATATCCTGCAGTTCCTTGTACCGCTGCAGGATCCGCTGGACACCCCGGCTCACCGCGTAGTGTTCCTCCCCGACAATACGGGGATCGAGAAGGCGGGAAGTGGAATCCAACGGGTCCACGGCGGGATAAATAGCCAGCTCGGCCAGCTGCCGGGAAAGGACAATGGTCCCGTCCAGATGGGCGAAAGTAGTTGCCGGGGCCGGGTCCGTCAAGTCGTCGGCGGGAACATAAATGGCCTGGACGGAGGTGATGGAACCGTTCCTGGTTGAGGTGATGCGCTCCTGCAGGTCGCCCATCTCCGTGGCCAGGGTGGGCTGGTAACCTACCGCGGAGGGCATCCGGCCGAGCAGTGCTGAAACCTCGGAACCTGCCTGGACAAAGCGGAAGACATTGTCAATAAAGAGCAGGACGTCCTGCCCCTCTCGATCCCGGAAATATTCGGCGGCAGTTAAACCGGTCAACCCCACCCGTAAACGGGCCCCGGGAGGCTCGTTCATCTGGCCGAAGACCAATACTGTTTTATCCAAAACTCCTGACTTGGTCATTTCCAGGTAAAGCTCGTTGCCCTCCCTGGTCCGCTCGCCCACGCCGGCAAAAACGGAATAGCCTCCATGCTCATAGGCGATATTGCGGATGAGCTCCATGATCAGAACCGTCTTTCCCACTCCGGCCCCGCCAAAAAGGCCCATTTTCCCTCCTTTGGGCAATGGGGCCAGGAGATCCAGCACTTTCAATCCTGTCTCCAGAATTTCAGTGGGGGGTTTTAGCTCCTCAAAGGATGGAGGCTTGCTGTGAATGGGCCACCATTCTTCCGCATCCAGCGGCCCTTTATCATCTATCGGCTCGCCCACTACATTGAACAACCGGCCCAGGGTAGAAGGTCCTACCGGGGCCTTTATCGGAGAGCCTGTATCTGTAGCCTTCATGCCTCCCTGCAGTCCGTCGGTAGAAGAGAGGGCTACACACCGGACCGTGTTGTTGCCCAAATGCTGCATAACCTCCATGATGAGGTTAATGTTGTTTTCCCTGATCACGACAGCGTTGTAGAGATCGGGTAAATGCTCTTCAAGGAACTCTACGTCCACCACCGGACCGATAACTTGAACCACTTTTCCTTCACTCATACCTGGTCATGTCCCTCCTCGATTACCGGGCCTGCAAAGCTTCAGCGCCACTGGCCACCTCCAGTATTTCTGTAGTGATAGCGGACTGGCGGGCCTTGTTGAAGGAGAGGGTCAATTTTTCAATCACCTCGCCCGCATTCCTGGTGGCGCTGTCCATGGCGACCATTCTGGCGCTGTGCTCGCTCGCCTTGGCCTCTAAAAGGGCCTGGTATACTTTAATTTCGCAGTAGCGGGGTAAAAGGTCGGTTAATATTCCCACTGGTTCCGGCTCGTAAATATATTCAGTTTCTTCAATCTCCTGCGCGGAAGATGTCACTAGCGGCAGAAGCCTCTCCACCTGGGGGGTGTGGTGCAGCGCGGAAAGAAAACGGGCGTAGATCAGGTTCACTTCATCTACCTGCCCGTTAAGGAATATCTCCATCAGCTGCCGGGTCAGCGCCCGGGCCTGGATCATGCCGGGGGCATCGCCAAAGTCTACATGGTAATCCAGGATCTCTACCGGCCGCTGCCGGAAAAACTGGGCGCCCTTGCGCCCTACCGCCACCAGGGCAGAGGGCCGCTCCTTTTCGGCCAGGCACTCCTCCGCCAGATTAATCAAGCCGCCGTTATATGCTCCGGCCAGGCCCCTGTCGGCGGTAATTAAAACATAGCCTGTTTTATTTACCTCCCGGGGAGCTACCAGCGGAAGGCCCTGGGCCCTGGGCGCCGCAGCCAGGCGGCCGACCACCTCGGCCATTTTGTAAGCATAGGGGCGAGTTGCCCAGACCTGGTCTTGAGCCCGGCGCAGTTTGGCTGCCGCCACCATCTTCATCGCCCCGGTGACATGCTGGATATTTATTACGGCCCGGATGCGCCGCTTTATATCCCTCATATTGGGCAAAACTTCCACCACCTTAATCTTCCGCTCAGCGCAGCAATAGTATCTTTGTGGTTTGCGTAACGTTCAGGCAATCAAGAGACAGCTTCATCAGCCGGAGCTGTTGCTGCACCGGCTGGCGCAAAACTTTCTTTAAATTCGGCCAGGCTCTTTTTGAGGCTTTCCTCCAGCTCCTCATCCAGGGCCTTCTTCTCCCGGATATCCTTCAGGATCCCGGGGTAGTTGCGGTAAAGGAAACGGATGTACTCCTGTTCAAAAGTCCTCACTTGATCTACAGGCTGATCATCCAGGTGCCTGTTTACACCGGCGTAAATAACCGCAATCTGTTCTTCCACAGGCATGGGCCGGTATTGGTCCTGTTTCAACAGCTCCATCATCCGTTCACCCCGGGACAACCTTGCCTCAGTGGCTTTATCCAGCTCCGTCCCGAACTGGGCAAAGGCCGCCAGCTCTTGGTATTGGGCCAGATCCAGCCTCAAGTGCCCCGCCACCTGCTTCATGGCTTTAATCTGCGCGGCGCCCCCTACCCGGGAAACGGAAAGCCCCACGTTGATGGCCGGCCGCTGGCCTGCGTAAAAAAGGTCCGTTTCCAGGTAGATCTGGCCGTCTGTAATGGAGATGACATTGGTGGGGATATACGCGGCGACATCGCCGGCCTGGGTTTCAATTATCGGCAAAGCTGTCAGCGAGCCGCCGCCCAGCTCATCATTGAGCCGAACCGCTCGCTCCAGTAAACGGGAGTGAAGGTAAAAAATATCACCGGGATAGGCTTCCCGCCCGGGCGGCCTTCTCAGAAGCAGAGAAAGTTCCCGGTAAGCCACGGCATGCTTGGAAAGATCATCGTAAACCAGCAAGACATCGCGGCGTTGTTCGTACATGAAGTACTCACCCATGGCACAACCGGCATAAGGGGCGATATACAGGAGCGGGGCCGGTTCACCGGCATTGGCGGCAACAACCGTAGTATACTTCATCGCCCCCGCTTCTTCGAGCCTTTGAATAACGCCGGTAACCGTTGAAGCCTTTTGCCCTATCGCCACGTAAATACAGATCACATCTTGATTTTTTTGATTGATAATGGTGTCTACCGCAATGGCGGTTTTTCCCGTCTGGCGGTCGCCAATGATCAGTTCCCTCTGCCCCCGTCCGATGGGAAGCATGGAGTCAATCGATTTAATTCCGGTTTGCAGCGGCGTATTTACCGGTTGACGTTGCACCACCCCCGGGGCGGGATATTCCGCCGGCCGGAATTTATCTGCTTTGATCGGACCCTTGCCGTCCAGAGGTTCACCCACCGGGTTTACTACCCGGCCGATGAGCGCTTCCCCTACCGGAACCTCCATAACGCGAAAGGTTCGTTTGACCTCGTCTCCTTCTTTGATCTGCTCGTACGGACCCAGAATAACCGCTCCCACGCTGTCTTCTTCAAGGTTCAAGGCCATGCCGTAAACTCCCCCCGGAAATTCCAGGAGCTCGCCGGCCATGACCTGTTCCAGGCGAACCCGGGCAATGCCGTCACCTACATAGGTTACAACACCCTTGTTCGCCACCTCTATTTCCAGCTCATAGCTTTCTATCTGCTTAATCAGCAGTCTGGTTATGTCTTCCAGGTTAATATCCAAACTCATTCACCCCTTTAGATCAGCCGGCTGTTCTGCATCTCAGGTTCTCAGGCGAGCGCCTACAAGCTCCAGTTTTTTCTTTACACTGGCATCCACAACCCGATCCCCCCAGCGTAAGATTAGTCCTCCCAGGATTTTCGGATCAATTCTTACCCTCAGGCGGACATTCTTCCCCATGAAGCCGCTTAACCTTTTTTCCAGCTCAGTTTCCAGGGAGGAGGAAAGGGGAGCTGCCACCGTAATTTCCATTAACTCTAAATTCTTGGCCTGATCGAGAAGGCGTTGATACTCCGGCGCCAGTGAAATGAAGAGCTCTTCTTTCCCTCTGCTTAAAAGGTGAGGCAGCAGCTCCTTTAAAACCTTCTCTTTTTCCTGAGGAGATGCCAGCCGGTGGCGGAGTATTTTCTTTAACTTGGCCTCCTCTTCAAATCTTGCCTTTAAGGATTCCAGGTTTTTCCCTAATTCCTCCTCTTGCCCCCACTTTTGGGCTGCCGAAAAGAGGGCCTCGGCATAGGCCCGGGCAGTTCTGTTTTGGCTCACTGTAACCTCTCCACCTCCGTCAGGGCTTCCCTGACCAGATGCTCATGATCGCCCGAGGTCAGTGTGCGGGCCAGAACCTTGCCCGCCGCCATGACCACAAGATCTGCCGCCTGGCTGCGGATGGCGGCCAGGGCCACCCGTTTCTCTTTCTCAATTTCTACCCGGGACTGTTCCAGCGCCCGGGCGGCTTCTTCCCTGGCCAGGGCAATCATTTCCATGCGGTTACTTTCAGCCATCTTGGCAGCCCGTTCCAAAATGGCCTGGGCTTCCTGGTCGGCCAGGTCTATCTTCTGCTGGTAAGAGGCGATTATTTCCTCCGCCTTTTCCCTGGCCGAAGCCGCTTCCCTGAGGTCCCCTTCGATTTTCTCTTCTCTGTTGGCCATACTTTGAATAAGGGGCTTCCAAAGGAATTTGTAAAGAACCAGAACAATCACTGAAACATTGATTGCCTGAAACAAGAAAGTCATCGGGTGAAAACCCAGGGCTTCAAATATTTCTTTTATCATCACGCCTCCCCCTTAGTATTGAGATAGGGCGAATTAACAGCCTGGCGTCATATCCACCCTTTTAAAATCAAATCTTCGTCCATAGGAGGATGGCGATAACAAAGGAAAACAGGGTCAAAGCTTCCATAAACGCCAGGGCCAAAATCAGGGTAGTCCGGATATCCCCGCTGGCCTCCGGCTGCCTGGAAATACCCTCCATCGCAGCCTTCGTCGCAATCGCCTGTGAAAAAGCTGAACTCAAAGCTGCCACAATCATGGCCAGAGTTACACTTAAAAATTCCACACCTTATACCTCCCTTTTGAAAATATTAATGACCGAGGACAAAATTGGATATATAGATCACCGTCAACAGAGAGAAAACCAGGGCCTGGATCAAACCCATAATGACCCCTAAAGCCATCACCGGAATCGGACAGAACAGGGGTATCATCATGAACAGCACCATGACTACCGTCTCTTCGCCAAACATATTCGCGAAAAGACGGAGGGAAAGGGATACAGGTTTAACCAGCTCTTCGAGGAGGATTAACGGAAACATGAAAGGGTTGGGCTGAAAATAATGTTTGATATACCCTCCAATCCCCAGCTTTTTAATCCCGATAACCTGAACCGAGATAACCGTCACCACCGCAAATCCCAGGGTAGTGGAAAGATCGGTAGTCGGCGGCTTCATCCCCGGTATGAACCAGGAAAGGTTTAAACATAGAATAAACAGAAAAAGCGTTCCCACCAGCGGCAGATATTTCCGTCCTTCCCTGCCCATGGTTTCCTCAAGGAGACCGTAAAAAAATTCCGCCACCATCTCCACCAAATGCTGAGCCCCACGGGGTACGGGCTTTACGCGTTTACCGATGAAGTAGGACAGGGGAATAACTATGGCCATAACGATCCAGGTACTGACCACACTGGTAGTTACCGGAATGGTCCCCAGGTAAAAAACAACCGCCGGCCTTACATGCTCCAATACATCCTGCAGGGCTTCAAAACCCAATTAAGCGACCCCTCCTTTCTTTTTGAAAATAGTGTAGAAGGCCTGCCCCATGTGAGCTATCACCTCGAGGAGAAAGCCGGTCAATACCCCAAAAAGGAAGGCCTCTCCTCCCAGAATGGAAAGGCCCAACACGCCGAAGTGGATAATCAACCTGGCAAGCAAATGAATTTGCAGCCTGGCATTTGCCTTGCGAGGAGGCAGATCTTTCATGTTGGTTACAGCCTTCATCTGCCAGCGATAGAGGAACCAACCGATCGGCGCGGCAAGAACTACCCCTAAAACATATGACGGATAACCCAGCGCCCATCCTGCCGAGATTGCCGCCACACTCAAGATTGCCATAGTCATTTCCGTAGATGTTATTCTTCTATTCCTGCTCAGCGTCATTTTTCTGAATCTCGTCCCTTTTGTTAATCTTTTTTGTGATTGTTTTTTTATTTAATCTTCCTTCTTGCTGTAATATTGATAATTCGCTCCATAGTCTATAAAATCCTGCTGCGATTCCAAAAAAAATACCCAATAACATGAATAATGGTTCGGTAGACAGTTGTCGATCCAGCCATCTTCCTCCAAAAAGCCCCAGCAAAATGGCCAGGATCATGGTTGCTCCAAAGGATAGAGCAAAACTGAAGTAGCGCACATAAATAATCCAATGATCCTTTTTGTCCTTTTTATTCATGCTTTAGCCTCCTCCGCTTAGAAGATCACCTGAAACTTCTTCGCTTTTTTGTGAACGCATGCTATTTCGATGGTTCTTAAACAGTGATGTTATTTTCCCGGCAGGAATCCGCTGAAGTTGAGATGGCTGAGCTTTTTCATAATACTATGATTATCTTTGGACACCCTGAAAGTCTTTTCAATAATATGGTGCCGGCACCTAATTATACCTGGCGTAAGACACCATGTAAATACAGGGATAGTTTCCGGTATATAATGCCGCTTGCTGCCGGGCAAAAAACAAGCCCGGCTTTGCCAGGCTTGTTAATAGGATCAAACGGGCCGCTTGCAAGGGTTCATGGTTCAATTGCAACATTTATAGGCTCTGACTCGCAGATGGTGCCCCAGGTTTTAATGTCGTAAATATGGAATGTCAATTCCAGTTCACTGATACTGACGATGTTATTATCGTTCAAATCTGATTCCAGAAATGTAATCTTGTCAAATGCTTTTTTCCCTGCAAGCACATCGGCTGAAAAAATGGGTTCCATGAAAATACCGTTTACTGATATTTTTCTTATTCCTATAGTGGCATCGGTGGTGCTGTTATTTTCAATGTACAGATAAACATCTGTGCCCTGCAAACTGTTGATTACAACTTTGAAACCGTTTTGGTCAAGGACCAGTAATCCACTGTCATCATATGCCTGGACGAATGGTGGGTCGGCCGAAGTAGTGATTTTGACCGTGTCTGAATCAAATATCGTATCCCAGGAGTCAGCATCAACCACGTGGAATTTAAACTCGATCTCTTTGATTACCTCTATTCCGGCAGCTTCGACGTCGTTTGACGAGAAAAGTATCCCATCGTTTACCTGTTCTCCCGCTTCCACATCACAGGATAACATGCTGTCCACCATGACTCCGTTAATCACCGAGTCACACACCTGGACAGTAACAGAAGTGTCCCTGTTGTTTTTAACAAGAACCTTGAGGCACGGCCCCCCCCATAGGTCATCTATGACCAGCGACTCAACCGTAACTAAAATTCCATCATGATCCAGGATCACCTGTTCATCCACCGTGATCTTCGAAGATATGCCGGTTCCATGATTATTTTCTATATCGTCCCCGCTGTTGTTTCCATTTTCATCATCAAAAGTTATAGTACAGGACAAAGATAGCATCAAACAAATACCCAAAAGTATCACCAGGCAAAATCTTTTCATAATCAACACTCCCTTGTGATTATCTCATGGTTATTAACGGTCAGGATATTCCTGTAGCAGTTCCCAGGTTATTGTAACCCCGATCCGGCGCTTTGGCAATCTTTGAGAGATTTTATTATACCTGCCGGCATCATGTAAACAAAAGGTTTTCCGGGACAGCTTTATTCCAGCCCGGGCAGCTCCACGGGGAGGCGGCCCCGGGGGGAAATGGTGCCGTTTAAGACTTCGGCAAGGGCCTGCATGGAGACGCCGGAGTCGCTGTAAGTGCACAGGTAAGTGCCGGCGCGGGGCGCGGCCAGGAGGTCGTAAGGTGAGGAGAGGGCCAGCAGGGCCACCTCTGTCTCTTCGGCCAGGGTATCGATCAGGCCGGCCCAGGCGGGGTAGCGCCGCAGGTTGTAGGTGCCGGCCAGGACCAGGGAAGAATCGCGCAGTGAATCAAGGAGCTCCTCAATTTCAGCGGCAGAGGCGCGAAGGGGCAGCAGGTGCGGCTGGAGAAAGGGGCATCCTTCTGTCAAGGGGGCCAGGGAGCTTTCCAGTTCGGCGGGCCAGATCAGCGGGATCGTTTCCTGCGGTGATAGCGGGATCATGGAAGCGCGATCGCGGACCAGGGTGACGCTTTCCCGGGCAATGCGGCGGGCCAGGTCCAGGCTTTCCGGCAAGGCCAGGTCGGAAAGGTTTGCCCGGCGCGGCAAGGGATCGTCGATCAGTCCGTAGTGCATTTTCACGGTGAGGATCCTTTTCACCGATTGGTCGAGCCGTTCGAGGGTGATCGTCCCCTCTTCCACCGCCTCTTTCAGCGCGTCAAAGATCCTGCGGCGGTCGCCGGGCTCTACGCCGGCCCAGGGTCCGAAAAGGATCAGGTCGACGCCGGCCTGGAAGGCCATCACCGCTGCTTCCTCCAGGCCCCAGTGTTCACTGATCGCCCCCATGCTCATGGAATCGCTGACCACCAGGCCGTCAAAGCCCATCTCTTCCCGCAGGTAGCGGACCGCCTGCGGAGAGAGGCTGGCGGGCAGCTCGTTACTGCCGGTGAGGCCGGGCACCAGGATATGGGCCAGCATCACCGCGGGGACGCCCGCGTCGATCATCGCCCGAAAAGGAAGCAGCTCAAGCTCTCGCAGGCGGGAGAGCTCGTAAGGGATCAGCGGCAACCCGTAATGGGAGTCAACGTCGGTATCGCCGTGACCGGGGAAATGCTTCGCCGTGGCAATGACCCCCGCCTGGCGGTAGGGGGCCACCATCGCCCGGCCCAGCCGGGCCACCTCTTGCGGATCGGAGCCGAAAGAGCGCACCCCGATGACCGGGTTGGCCGGGTTGTTGTTGACATCGACCACCGGGGCAAAGTTGAAGTTGATCCCGAGGATGCGCAGCTCGCGCGCGATCACGGCGGCGCTCAGGCGGGCCAGCTCTTCGCTGCCGGTGGCGCCCAGGGCCATATTACCGGGGAAAACCGTGACCCCTTCGGTGAGGCGGGCCACGGCGCCGCCTTCCTGGTCCACGGCGATAAAGAGGGGCACGATACCGCTGTCGAGGGCGGCCTGCTGGATCTGCTCCGTCAGGCCGGCCACCTGGGCGGGGCTTTCGATATTGCCGGCGCTGCTGAACAGGATCACACCCCCCAGGGGGAGCTCCCGCAGCTCTTCGGCCGGCGCGGAGCCGAACTCCGGCCCGGTGAAGTAGGCGACGATCACCTGGCCCACTTTCTCTTCCAGGGACATCTTCTGGAGAATTTCATTCACCGCATCCTTTGTCTTTCCCGGTTCCCTGTTTCTATTGGCACCGCTCCAGAAATAGGCAATTATTAACAGGACTGTTATCAAAATAAGCGACAAAACAATCAAAGTCAGCCATGACCGAGGCCGTTTTCTGCTCACTGATGAGTCTCCTCTTTATTTACCGGGCCCTTTTTGCCAAAAGTTCCTTCAAAAGGGGCTGCCGTTGCTCATGATCTTTTCCTATTATATACATTTAACCGTTGATCTACAAACTCCCGGCGTGAGTTTCGGAGTAGACGTTATTATTGTGGATAAATAGACCGCCTGCAACCACGCGGGGGCTGCAGGCGGCAGATAAGGCTATATCCGGGTGGGCAGTTTATCCGGCTGCCCGGTGAAAAGCATTGCAATTAACCAATATTGGCGGCATCCTTACCTGCTTTCGTCAAGGACCAGCTTTGTAGATCCGGTTTGCCGGTCCCGGTAGCGGTAATAGGTGACGGTGAGCTCGTCACCGGCCCGGTGCTGCTTCAAGATGCTTTTTATGGAGCTCATGGAGGTCACTTCATTGCCGTCAATGGCCGTAATAATGTCGTTCTTCTGCAGGCCCGCTTTGGCGGCGGCGCTCCCGGCGGCAACATCGGTGACCAGAATCCCCCGGGGGATGTTGTAATAACGGGCCGTCCTTTCATTTATCTCGGTGTAGCTGATCCCGATGGCAGGCCGACCCTTGACATATCCGTAGGTAATGATCGAATCGATGATCGGGCGGGCATAATCGATTGGGATGGCAAACCCCAACCCTTCAACACCCGTTGAGGCAATTTTAATTGTATTGATCCCGATGACCTCGCCCCGCCCGTTGACCAGGGCTCCGCCGCTGTTGCCGGGGTTGATCGCGGCATCGGTCTGGATGAGGCTGTCGGCAACATTTTCCGCCTCAACCTTGCGCTCAATGCCGCTGATTACTCCCACAGTGACCGAACCGGCCAGGTCCATCCCCAGGGGATTGCCTATGGCCATGGCGAACTCTCCGGAGCGCAAATTGGCGGACGTGCCAAACTGTGCCACCGGCAGGTTGTCGAGGTCGATCTTGATCACCGCCAGATCATTTTGACTATCCCCACCAATGTACTTGGCAGTGGCGGAGCGCCCGTCTGTCAGATATACCTCGATCTGACCGCTTTCGCTGGAAGCATAATCGCCGACCACATGGTAGTTGGTGACGATGTAGCCGTCAGAGTTGTAGATGATCCCCGAACCTTCGCTGACCTGCTGGTATATCTGCGGTCCGAACCAGCCCGTCTGAGCTCTAACCTGGGCGGTAATCTTGATACCGACTACGGAGGCGCCTGCTTTCCCGGCTATTTCCGGCACGCTGAGGCCGTCGGTATAGGCCAGGCTGTAGACATGGGTGCCGCTGCCGTCGTTGCCGTTGATCTGTTCCTGCAAGGCTTTGATATTCTGTGTCAAAGCATCGATCTTGAGATCATAGCGCTGTTTGAAAACAGCAATCGTGCCTGCGCTTCCCAGTATGACCACGAGGCACAGAAGAACGGCGATTATTTTGGTTTTCTGATTGCTGTTCAATCGGCCGGTCATCTCTGTCATCTCCCCTTTACTTTACTACTCTACATATTCAATTAAATATTAACGCGGGAAGAGCATAAAATCAACGGAAATAGGGAGTAAAAAATCGGCAAAACTGCGGCAGAAGAAGGATATTGGTACACCAATTGC
>CAZPET010000028.1:0-11665 GCA_964585625.1 uncultured Syntrophomonadaceae bacterium | reverse complement strand
AACCAGGGGATCCATGGCCCGGGACATCTTCGAATAATCGAGGTTGCAGACATTGAAGTAGTGATCTGTAAATGCCTCGGTGCTCATTCCGGCCAGCTGGGCCATTGACGGATTGGGATACCTCAGGACCACCCATTTTGTTTTGGGCACACGGATCTGGCCGTGGACTTTTTCCCATAAATGCTTCATGTAAAGTTGCATCTTTTCCGTGGGCACATCGGACAGCTCGGAGCTGTTACTGCCGGAACGGACGCCGATATAAGCATCCACATCTGCCATCCTGGCCCCTTCATACCTGGCCATCATCTCCAGCTGCTCTGCAGTGCACTCCATGTACAAAGCCCTATTAACTTCATTGTCCTTGATGGTTACCAGCGGTATTGCCCCGACTTTATAGGCCTCCCGGATCAGCTCATTCACCAGGGGCACTTCCAGCCCGATAGATTCAACAAGCACCTTTTCACCCTGTTTCAGATCACATGAATAATTGATCAGGTTACGTGCCAGTTTTTTTACTCTTGGATCAACCATTTGGTTAACCTCCTGAACAAAATGAATTATGGTTATACTGGAGATTACTTGGCTAAATTCGATGTTGAAAGCAACTCAATCGTTTAAACGCAGCTACATTCGTAATTTCTAGCACCAACGGACTCCCACACAACATAGCCTTTTTTAGATCGCTCAAAAGCCCTGAAAACCTTGATAAATAAGAATGGTGCGCCTGAGAGGATTCGAACCCCCGACCTGCGGATTAGGAATCCGTCGCTCTATCCCCTGAGCTACAGGCGCACACTTATGATTATTTACCAAAAACCCCAGTGTGTCAAGGGTTTTTGTGCTGGAGTATATTTCCAGCAAAGTCAACAATGACGACAAAAACCGGCCCAGGAGACCGTTTGGGCAAATAACACTTTTATACTGGCCTCCTTATTTACTGATCTTAAAAGAGACAAAGAATTTATAAAACATTTAGGTTACACGTACTTTACGAGACGATCTATTACAGATATTATAAACGATTACAAGACGAACTTTAAGTTGAAAAAGATACAAATGGAAATAAATTGTAGATACAGAGAGCTTCGAATGAGCTACAGGCGCACACATGTGATTATTTACCAAAAGCCCCGGAGTGTCACGGAAGGTATTTTGAGCTATTTTTGGCTATGCCTTAGAATGACCTATTCCTGTGGTGAAAGACTGTCTTGCCGTTATAATGATAGAGTTTTAAGCTTGGCCTGTAATTTAACTACATCCCCCAACTGTTTACTAATTATCCCTTTGTCAAACTCTGTTAGAGGAGTATAATCACCCTGATGCCTCGCCTGGAATAATTCATCATATAGTTTACCGAAAGCCTTATCTAGCACACCAGTCTGAACAAAATCCCTGTGAAAGGCGGCCCTTACCGCGGAATGTTTTACATAGCTCTTACCTTTTGCGTAAAGCAGCGCAGTAGCAGAGTAGAATACAGCATAATAAAGCCGGTTGACGGCAAACGTAAGCCTTCCAGCGTTTAATTCGCTAACGGCTGAAGCAACGCTTTCGTCCGACTTCACCAACCAGTATTCAATCAGCGCTCGCTTATGACCCTCGGGGGTATTCACTCAGAAATACACCGTCCCTTTGAACCTCATCATATAATGGAGTTAGCGTCATAATACCCTTGTACCAGGAGCCGGCATCAACAATGACAATGCTTATGTTAGTTCCAAATTCTAAGTTAATTTCAAAAACCGAACCGTACATTTTGTTCATGACTTCATGTGATACTTTTTCAGATGTTATAATTAAGAGATCCAGGTCGGAGTCTTCTCTGGCTTCACCGCGTGCTGTAGAACCAAAGATAGCAATATCAATTACCGGAAACTGCTTTTTGAGCACCAGCGACAACTTGTCGATAGCTTTTAGATGTTCGCTGGTAAGCTTTAGTTCTTCAATGGTTTTTGACAAAGCATCCACATCCTAAGGACCATGCTATTTAGATTTACCTGTTAGATTATACCATAAAAGGAGTTTGGCATCAATGCCGGTTCTGCTTGAGCATTCAGCCGCCTTCCTGAACAGTATACCGGTGTCCGCGCTTAAGCCGCTGCGGGGGACTTTCATTTACCACCGCCCTCCCGACTACCCGGGCAGGGATACGGGTGGCTGGGGTAAGCGGGAGTGGGTTGCCGAATTCAAGCGCCTGCAGGGGCTCGGCATCGACACCGTGATCTACCAGGGGGCGATCGGTGAAACCACCGCCGGCGACTGGTACATTTACTACCCCATCCCCGAAACATCCCGGCGGGAGCTGGCGTCTATCGAGCGGCGTCTGGGCAAACCTCCGGTGCTGGATCCCCGCCTGGACGACGTTGTGGCGGCCGCGGCAGAATGCGGCCTTGAACTTCACCTGGGCCTTTACAACGTGGGACGCGGATGGATGCCGCTGCCCAGCCGAAAATTCATCGAGCAGGTTTGCCGGGAAGAGCTGATCGTGGCCAGGGACCTGGCCGAACGCTACGGCCAAAGCCCGGCGTTAAAGGGTTGGTATATTTCCCCCGAAATATTTTATCTCTACCATGGCCTGCTCCGGCGCCTGGATATGCATGCTTTTCTAGAGCCCATTTGCCGGGAACTAAAAGGCGCCACTCCCCGCGCGCGCATCGGCATCTCTCCGGGAACCTATGATAATAGGTCGCACCGGGAAAGAATCAAGCAGTTCTGGCTGGAGACGCTGCGGGACACGGGTGTCGACCTGATCTACCCGCAGGATACCGTGGGAAATCAATTTGTGGCGGTCGACCGCGCGGAAAGTGTCTGGCAGCTGTGGAAAGAGATCGCGGAGGCCCTACGGATCGAGCTGTGGGCCAACTGCGAATCATTTACCCGCGTCGATTATTCCAACAAGGAGGGCTGCCTGTCTGCCGCTGAGTTCGACTGCTTTAAGTGGCAGCTGCACGCCGCCTCGCCGTATGTCTCCAGGATTATCACCTGGGAAGCGATCTACTTCTTCAACGAGTCGGGAGCCGCCGGGGGGAAGGCCCTGCTAAGCGGTTACCGCCGCTTCTTCAACCTATGAATACCGCAAGAAATCCTGCTGACACTGAAGGGCGGCAAATGGAAAGGGTTTTTCCATGTGCCCAGGTTCCTGTTCATGTGCTGCGGTATTTTCCAGGATATCCTGGCGAAAGCGTCCACCAGGAACGCTTCCGGGGCCTAGCGGGCTTCGGTAAGGCCCGGGGCTCCGCTTTCCAGTTCCCTCTGTCTCCTCTTCCTGTTTAGTTCATTCAGGACTTGCTCATGCTCCTTTTCGCTAAGGCTGTATTTCCACGTTGGTATTACCGCCAGTATGGAGCCGAGGGCCGGCAGGACGGTAATTATGGAAAACAGCGCAATCATAACCTCGGGAAAAGCCTCTCGGGCAATCCCCCCCGCCGCCACATAATTCTGCATGAGCTCGGAATTATATCCAACAAAGCCCAATAATAGTAACGCCCCGTAGTAAGCCACCGCAGCCTGCAATTTGGCCAGGAAAGTTAGTCCCGCGAAGCAAAGACCGTCCGCCTTTTCGCCGGTTTTCCATTCCAGGTAATCTACCGAATCGGCAATCATGGATACTTGCAACACATTGGGAAAACCGTGCAGGGTTCCCGCAAAGAAGATCAGAATGCTAACCAGCAGAATTGTGTCCATGTGGAGCATAAACAGCGCAAAGACGATCAAAAAAGGGATCACGCTAAGCAGATGTGACCAGTTGTATAAATCCTTTTTGGAAAAGTTTTTTAATAGTGCGGGGGTTAAATACATGGCCACCAGTGACCCGATAAAATAGCCGCCGCCGATTACGGCGAAATAAAACAGGGTACCAGCCTCATTGCCGTTGGCGTAATACCATAAAATCAGATAGCTGGAACAGCTGGCGATCATCGCTTTGGTGCTGCCCAAGATACCGGAAAGCATGATTTGAAGGAAGGGTTTGTTTTGTTTTAAAAGCGCAAAGTTTTTAAGGACATTCGATTCTTTATAAGTGGGTAGAATTTTCTCTGTAACGTTGAACCCCACCAGCTGAAACGCCTATAACATTGTAGATAACGTTTTGGCCTGTCAGTCCGAGGAGATAGTAATTCCTCTCTTTCCTGGTATAAGTTTTTAATGTGTTTGCCATCGGACACCTCCAAATAAATTGACAGGTTCAGATGCACCTTTCTTAACATTTATTCGTCTCCCGGTTAAAAAGTCCTCCCCGGTACTCTGCATTGCGTGACTATTCTTTTGATTCCGGCAACACCATTGCCTTGCGAAGCTAAATTTCAAACCGCAGAGTGGCGATCTGCCAGGGGCGCAGGCGGAGCCGGAAAGTACTCGAAGATGTCTGCAGGGGCGCCCCGGACGGTTGTTCCAGAAGGTTGGCCTGGAAAACCTCCCGGTATGAAAAGCCCGGTTTAATCACCGCCTCGCGCTCTTCTGCACAGCAGTTGAAAAACCTGACAATGACGGCCTCGCCTTCGTCGGCTTTTTTGATACAACTTAATTCCATATTTCCAGGCTGCAGGCTGAGCATGGATTGGCAGGCTGGAAGACGGCCCGCTGTTTTCCCGGCGATGACGCCGCACGGGGGAGCGTTGATTATGCCGGCCAGTTTCTTAACTCCTCCTTCATACCAGTTGCCCCGGTATGGCAGCAAAGTGTAGCGGGCAGTTTGCTCTCCCGTGCACTGGCCTCCCGGAGTTTCCACGGCGGGTCCGGCATGACCGGGTCGATTGGCCAGATCGCCCCGGGAAAGCCACCCCACGGCGCGTAACAGGGTTAGAGCAATTTCCGCACCGCCATCTTTAGATCCGGGAAGCACCTCGTATTCCGGAAGCCCCCGGTTAATTACGGCGATGCCGAAGCTCCCGTCGTCAATAGCGGCAAACTGTTTTTGGGGGGCCAGGCCGCCGGGTTTTTCCGCCCAGTCGCTGTAATCGCCGGCGGGAGGTTGCGCAGAGCGGCTGAGAACAGCAAAATGCCCGTCCGCCCAACATTCTTGAACCTGAAAGGGAACGGGAAAATGTACGCGCAGGCGGTGGTCCAGGGCGCGGTTATCGATTACAGTTTCGAAATAAACCCCCGGGGTTTCCGTAACCAGGCTAACGTCGGTGGTGATCCGGCAATTTACCTTTTGGCGGGAGCGTTTCCGCCGGTCCGGCGCCAGGGAGGCCGGTATCCGGTAGGTGCGGGTTATGCGCACCGTTGCCCGCACAGGACCGGTTTCCGTTACCTCGAATTTAACACCTTCAGGAAAGCGGGACGGTTTATCCACCGGGCGGTCTTCTTCGGGCGCTGTAAAGGTATAAAGGTCACCCCGGTCGCCGCCGTCCACCAGGCGATGAAGATGGCGCAGTTCTTTTCCTGACGCCTTGTCAAGAAGATCCATGGTTCCGTCAGGGTTGAATTTGATCTGGTAAAAACTGTTTTCCAGGCCGCGGCGGCTTACCTTCAAATCGCCGGACGGAACGGAAGCCCCCCGGCCGGGTGCGGGTGCATAACCGCGCCAGCCGCAACCGGGAAGGTCCCGGGCCATGAAAAGGCCGCGTTCGCCATTTTGGCGGGCCACGGCGCGGATCCGCCTTATTTTCTTGTCGGCCAGTATCTCCAGGGCTTGTTTTTTAAATCCCTCGACATCCAGTTCGCCTATGGGATTGTGGCCCATAATCAGGTCTACCTTGAGCAGTCCGTCTTGATCCGGACCGCTTATTTTGAAATCGTTCAGGTACAGCCCCTGGACTTCTCTCCCGCTGAGCAGCCCCAAGGCCATCCGGGCCTGCAGCGGGGTCCCTGAGAGGCTAAAATATTCGCCGCTGCCGCCGCCCAGGGGCTGCCAGGGCGTGGTCCGTCCCGTTTCATCAACCAGGTAGGAAAAGCCGTTTTCGCCTGTATCGGGCAGCTCCACCTCCACCGGGAAGTCGACGGGAACGGGATGGGGATTAAACACCAGCAGCCCCCATTCCCCGGAGAAGCCGGAAGTATCAATATGGCCGGCGAGGCGATTCAAACTCTCTTCCTTGACCATGGTGGCAATCTGTTCTCCCTGGTCGAAGCGGATTTCAATTTCCCGGTGGACCTGGTCGTTGCTGCAGCCGCAAATGCTGTCGTGGGGTTGGTTCAGCAGCAACAGGCGCCAGCTTTCCCGCAAAAAACCGCCGGGATATGGATCCCCTTGCAACCAGGACCAGCAGGCAAAAGGTTCGGCGTATTTTTCCAGCAGGATTTCCAGTTCGTGATTTCTCTGCTTCTGGTGGAGCCGGGAGGAGGCGCAGCTGACCAGGAGAGGCGCCCGTTCCCCGGAACGCAGCTCTCCGCCGAAGAAGGAACATAGCTTCAACCCTTTTTGCAAATTACGGATGATGGATTCACCGCTGACCAGGAATTCATCGGGCAGTACATACCAGGGGCCGATCAGCAGGCGGCCGTCGCGAATCAGTTTCTCAATTCTGCCGCGCTCCCCGGGCTTAATTTCCAGGTAGTCTTCCAGGACAACGGTCTGACCGTCAAGGGTGAAATATTTAAATTGCGGGTCCTGTTCCAGGATGTCCAGCACCCGGTCCACCAATTTTACCAGTTTAAAGCGAAATTGCTGGAAGGTAAGGTGCCATTCCCGGTCCCAATGGGAATGGGGGACAATAAAACCGCGCATGATCGTAGGCCTCCCCGGTACACAGTATATATGAGCCCCGAATCATAGCCTGGCGTTTCACTATATTTCAATGATCGCTTCTATCTCTACCAGTACGTCTTTGGGTAGCGCTTTGACGGCCACGCAACTTCGTGCCGGTTTATCCGAAAATTGGGCAATTGGCCCCTTCTTTAGGATGGCATTTATTTATTATTAATGGCGAACCTTCTGATTATACTTTAGATCCAATATACCACCCACCCATGTTACTCGCAAGCAAGGTATTCCATAAATGGCAAAGCGAGTTGAAGCCGGCCCGTGATAATTTTGAGAAGGAGCGAGGCTTATCCGGCCGGCGCATTGAGAATCTAGACCGGAGCATGTATCTCCATTGAGGATAAATTAACTTGAAAGCCTTGTTGCGTAAGCCATGATCTCTTCCTGAGTCGTACCCTTGTTGTTGTCGAGGGCTGCCGTCATCCGTCCCTGCGCCATGACAATAATCTTATCGCTGGAACCTAAAATCTCCGGCAGTTCGCTGGATATGATAATGATCCCGATCCCCGTGCTGGACAGGGATTCAATCAACTTGTGAATTTCGGCTTTAGCGCCGATATCCACTCCCCGGGTGGGCTCATCAAAAATAATTAACCGGGGATTGCAGGCAAATACCCTGGCCAAATAACATTTTTGCTGATTGCCACCCGACAGGTTGCCGATAGGATGTGTATCTGCAGGCGTTTTAATACCAAATTTATCTATATACTCCCTGGCAATCTTTACTTCTGCCGGCTTGATGATCCGGCCCACTTTGCTGACTTTACGCAGCGATGCGGCAGTTATATTATCCCGCACAGAGAGCAAGGGAATGATCCCTTCACCTCTGCGGTCCTCCGAAACATAACAGATACCCTTTTGAATTGCAGCCTGGGGATCCGGTATGGCCACCTTTTGACCATCGAGAACGATCTCACCGCCTGTAGGCTTATCCAGACCAAAGAGGCAGCGGGCAACTTCAGTACGCCCCGCACCAACTAAACCTGCCATACCCACAACTTCGCCGGCGCTAACACAGAAAGAGATGTCGTGAAAAGCGCCTTCCCGGGAAAGGCCATTCACTTCAAGGATCTTCTTGCCGATACGATTTCTCTCTCTGTAGAATACATCCTTGATTTCTCTGTTTACCATGTACTTCACCAGGCTGTTCTCATCCACCTCTGCCATGGGTAAAGTGACAACATGTTTGCCGTCCCGGAGAACTGTAACCTGGTCGGCAATCTCAAACAGCTCTTGTATCCTGTGGGAAATGTAAATAACAGTTATTCCTTGTCTTTTTAATTCTTTAATCAGGTCGAACAGGATCTCTTTGTCCGATTCCGACAATGCCGATGTCGGCTCATCCATCACCACAATCCTTGCCCTGGCATCAATGGCGCGCGCTATTTCGATCATCTGCTGTTTGCCCACTGTGAGCTCTTTTACCTTGTTGGCCGGATCAATGTTGATACCCAGGCGTTGAATTATTTGCTTTGCTCTAAAGAGCATTTGATTGATGTCTATGGTAATCCCAAGCTTGCTTCGCTTTTCTTTACCCAGGAAAATATTCTGTGCCGCAGTAAGTTCCGGAATTAGCGCCAGTTCCTGATAGATGATGGATATCCCTTTGCGTTGCGAATCTTGCGGTGAATTTATCATCAGGCGTTTACCATCGATGAGTATTTCCCCGCTGTCGATCTGATAAACGCCCAGCAATATCTTCATCAACGTGGATTTACCCGCGCCATTCTCACCAACGAGTGCATGAACAGTACCGCTCTGAATATCAAAGGAAACGTTATCAAGAGCCTGAACTCCGGGAAAATATTTATTAATATTTCTAAATGAAATGGTGCTAAAGTCTCCCAAAAATTCAACTTCATCGACAGCATCTTTTTTTACCGCTTGTTTATCTATCTTCTTGGCTTCAGTTCTTATCTGTTTGAGTGTAGCCAGTGTGGTAGATATTTCATCGGTAAGCACGGCAAAGAGTATAAAGACACCCTTGATAATGTAGTTATAATAAATCGGGATGTTAATCATGTTGACGCCCATCAGCATGATGCCCATCAACAGGCATCCGAAGAGGGTCCCGGCAAGGGTTCCCGCGCCTCCGGCAAGAGTAATACCGCCGATCACCACAGCGGTAATGACATCAAACTCGCTGCCCGTAGCAGCCAGCGGTTGTGCTGATGCCGATCTGCCTATGGTGATGATGGTGGCCACACCAACCATGGCCCCCATATATACATAAACGAGCATCGTATTCCAGGGCACATTGATTCCCGAAGCCCGTGCCGCCCTGGGATTACCGCCGATAATATAGACCTTCCTTCCGAAGACACTTTTATTTAACAACAGATATGAGAGGATGATCATCAGAACCAGCGGTATAATCATTAACGGCACCCTGATGCTCCCCAGTTTAAAATTGTAGCTACCAAAAGCATTAAAAACTTCGTTGGATACGACAATACGTGTCCCACCGGTAATATGCAAGGTTAATCCCCTCGCCAAAAACATGGTGGCAAGGGTTACGATAAAGGGGTAAATCTTCATATACCCAATGAGAAGTCCGTTAATTAAACCGAGAATTATTCCGGCAGCCAGGCAGACCGCGAAACCTACAAGAGCGGATCCCGTTTCATTGATAGCGATAGCGGCTAAAGCACCCGCAAGGGCGATAAAGGCGCCCGGAGAGAGATCTATACCGCCCGTGAGAATCACAAATGTCATACCGCATGCCAGGATGGTAAGAACTGTTGACTGGCGAATGAGATTGGTCACTGTGTCAATGCTTAAAAAGTTGGGGATCGTGAGTGAATACAGCACCACGAAGGCCAGAGTAATACTCATAAGGATCACATATCGCTTAACCCTCTGCTGAGTATATATATCCTTTTTCTTCTTTTCCAAATCCATTTATCCAACCTCTGCAGATATAAATTGTTTGAAAAAAAAAGCTATTTATTTTTTTTCAAGTTAAACAAGGCGTCAATTGTAATAGCCAGCAAGATAATGGCCCCTTTTACTGCTGTTTGCGCGGTAGAAGATACGTTCATAAAAGTGAGGGCATTTGACACTACACCCAAGATTAACACGCCAAGCAGTGTGCCTGAGACGCTGCCTTTACCACCGGCAGGGCTTGTCCCTCCGATGATGGCAGCAGCAATACCGTCAAGTAAAAAACTGCCTTGAAGGTTTGGCGCTATCTGCCCTATCCGGCAAATGGCAATCAACGCTGCTATCCCCGTGCACAACCCGGCATAAATGTAGACAAACCACTTATATTTAACGATGTTAATGCCTACATAATGCGCAGCTTCTTCATTTCCGCCCATAGCAAATATATAAGTTCCGGCCTTCGTCCTGTTCAGCATTACCGAAGTAATAAAGCACATGCCTAGAAATATTGCAAAAGGCATTGATAGAAAACCTAGAATGTTGCCTCCACCGATCATGAGAGTAGCTGGATGGGTAAGAAAAGCCAGCTGCCCCTCTGAAATAAGCAGGGTTAATCCTTGAGCAAGGGCCATTGTCGAAAGAGTAGCCACAAAGGGTTTTAGATTCCATTTTGTTACGAGGAAGCCATTGACAAAACCAAGCACCACACCGCCGGCAATCGCTGCCAGGATAAGCACAACTATATTTTCCCCTGTTCGAAAATACATCACGCCCGCAAATACGCCCACCATGGCCAGACCATTACCGCTGCTCAGGTCTATGCCACCGGTAAGAATCACAACCATGGCCCCCAAGGCAATGATCCCCATAGCTGCAACTTGTTGGGTGATACCGTTTATATTATTCCATCGTAAAAAAAGCGGGTTGGCGATGCTTATCACCACCACCAGTACGAGGAGGATGCCCATCGCAACCCATCTTTGTGTAGGCACTTTTTTTATGGCGCTTATGATGAATTTATCTTTTACTGTATCCTTTACCAAGGCCCCCCGCTCCTCCGGTTTGACTAGCGTGCGGTTAATTCTCTCTCGAAATTAGTACAGATGTCCTTATATTATTGATTGCCAACCTACTAATTGTCGACCATCCTAAAATCAAAGTTTGGAGGAGGAAGTTTAGATGCTCTTACTTCTTGGTAAAGTTCCTCCGTGTAAGAGATACCACGTTTCTTGGCTTCTTGCTTGGACGCGAACTTAAACCACATGTCCACGAGCAGGTTGTCTCCTTCACGAATACACGCAAATTCCCTGGAGGTCAGAGATTCAACAAAGTCTGTTTTATCCAACTCCACCGCCGCATAACCCGCTTGGATCAATATACGATCCGAGTTTTTTCGTTCCTCCGGCAATGCCTGATAAAAAGACCACAATTTTTCGAACTTCTCCATCTTGATGAGCAGATCAAAATATTCTTCCACAAAAGCTTTATCAATTTTATTATTTTCAAGTATAAGCGCTTTTTCCATATACCCTATTGCTTTATCATAATCTTCTTTCCGGGCCATGGCAACAGACAAGTTCCTCCAGGCCCATGGGCTTTCCCGGAGCTGTAAAGAGCGCTCCCATTGATGGATGCCTTCTGCAAATTTAAAGCTTTCGAACAGCATTACTCCCAGGTGCAGCCTTGCAGTGGCGTTGTCGCCACCGGCGCAGCTTAAGCTTTCTTCCAGTTTTTTCTGCCATTTCTCTTCTACCATCCAGGAAGGAGGTGTATCCAGGGGATCCTGTTCGGGAAGAACGCCCGTTTGCAGCAACTCCAGCCAGGGAAACTGCTCATGACCAAGGGATAAAACAGGAAATTCAAGTCCTTTGGGGATTTTCTTTTCCATGCAAAAGTTCCTGCGCATCTTTTCCAAAGCGCCCCATCCGGAACCCACAGAATATATTTCGGCAACATCCAGATCGGACATCTTTTCAAAATTATGGTGCGCTTTCAAGATGACTTCTTCAGGCAGCGATTTTTCTATTTGTCCGGACACATAATCTCTCGATTTAAGCCAATCTTCACTATAAGGCGCCTCAA
>CAZPET010000027.1:0-11987 GCA_964585625.1 uncultured Syntrophomonadaceae bacterium | reverse complement strand
TCACTTTCACTTTTGGGTAAAAATGAGGTGTCAGAGAACCGTCCCCTGTCACCTTTTGCGGCGTTTGACTGATTCTTTCTCGCGGCGGGGGCGGTAGCCGGCACAGTGCTGCACCGGGTCCCATTCGTCGCCGAATTCGACCTGGCTCAGCTTGATCCGTTCGTCGTCTTCAAGCTGACAGCGGTTGTTGCGCTGGTTCATGCATTTTGCGCGACAGGGCCCGTTCAAGCGTTTCACCTCCAATGGGGTTGGTAAATTTATTTTCCCCCATTGGGGCACAATAAAAGCTGGGATTAATTTCTACCACCAGAGGAGGATGCCCTTGAACGCCCGCGCTCAGGAATACCTCGATGAAAACTTCCGGCGGGGAAAGAATTTTCTTGCCGCCCAGGAGGCGCTGCTCCACGAGCTGGCCTCCACCTTTGAAGCGGAGCTCTGGGAGTGCCTGGAGCGGCAGTCGCTGTTTCGCCTTGGGCAGAAGATGGCCCTGCCGCAGCAGCCGCAGCTGCAGGAGCTGCTCACCAGGCAGATCCTCTTTACCTGGAGCCTCGGTTTCGCCGTGGGCTCCGCCTCGCTCAAGCAGGAGCCGCCCCGTTAAGACGGCGGCAGAGGTCGGCCATCTCGATGGCGCTCTGCGCCGCCGCCCAGCCCTTGTTCCCCGACTTGGTGCCCGCTCGCTCGATGGCCTGTTCCAGGGTGTCGCTGGTGATAATGCCGAAGACGGTGGGGATGCCGCTGTCCAGCCCCACCTTGGCCACCCCCTTGGCCGCCTCGGAGGCGATATAATCAAAATGAGGGGTGCTGCCGCGGATCACCGCACCGAGACAGATGACGGCGTCGTAACGGCCGCTCTGCGCCGCCTTCTGGGCGATGACCGGGATCTCAAAAGCGCCGGGAACCCAGATGATATCGATCTTCTCTTCATCGGCTTCATGACGCTTCAGGCAGTCAACCGCCCCGCCCAGCAGGCGGTTTGAGATAAACTCGTTAAAGCGGCTGACCACCAGGGCAAAACGGTAACCGCGGGCAATGAGCTGTCCTTCATAAGTCTTCATTAAATAGCGCCTCCCTCAAGGTTCTTTTGAAATGGAATCAGATTTTTATACCACTGGCCGCTTTATCCTTCATACATAAATGAAGTGATATAAAACGTCTTCCCAAATTAGGTGTCAGAGAACCGTCCCCTGACACCTTCTATTCCGCCAGGTGAAGCAGGTGGCCCAGCTTATGCTTCTTCGTGGCGAGATATTTGGAATTGTAGCTGCCGGGCGGGATCTCCAGGGGAACCCGCTCCACGATATTCAAGCCGTAACCTTCGAGACCCTTCACCTTGCGGGGGTTGTTGGTCAGAAGGCGGATCCGGCCCACTCCCAGGTCCACCAGGATCTGCGCGCCGACCCCGTAATCGCGCAGGTCGGCCGGAAAGCCGAGCGCCTCGTTGGCCTCGACAGTATCTTTATCCTGCTCGTCCTGGATCTCGTATGCGCGCAGCTTGTTCAGCAGGCCGATCCCCCGCCCCTCCTGGCGCATGTAGACCAGCACCCCGCTGCCGTTCTGCTCGATCTGTTTCATCGCCTGGCGCAGCTGGTTGCCGCAATCGCAGCGCAGCGAGCCGAGAACATCCCCGGTGAGACACTGGGAATGAACCCGCACCAGGACAGGCTCCGAGGTGTCGATCTCGCCCTTGACCAGGGCCAGGTGGGTCTGGCCGTCAACGCTGTTCTCATAAGCGATCAGGCGAAAGGCACCGTAAGCGGTGGGCAGATTGGCACTGGCCGAGCGCCAGACCAGCTTTTCTTTTTTCATGCGGTACTGGATCAGGTCGGCAATGGTAATCAGCTTCAAGCCGTGCTCCCGGCAAAATTCCTGCAGCTGGGGTACCCGGGCCATGGTCCCGTCCTCGTTCAAAATTTCACAGAGCACGCCCGCCGGCGGCAGCCCGGCCAGTTTCGCCAGATCCACCGCCGCCTCGGTATGGCCGGCCCGGCGGAGCACACCCCCCTCCTTGGCCTGCAGGGGGAAGATATGTCCCGGACGGCGCAGATCCTCGGGTTTCGTCGCGGGATCGATCAGGGTGCGGATTGTTTCCGCCCGTTCATAAGCGGAGATGCCCGTGGTCACGGTAACGGCATCCACGGAGACGGTAAAGGCGGTCTGGTGGTTGTCGGTATTATGAGAGACCATCTGGGGCAGATCCAGCTGCTCCAACCGTTCGGCGGTCAGGGGAGCGCAGACCAGGCCGCGGCCGTGGCGGACCATGAAGTTGATTGCTTCCGGGGAAACTTTCGCGGCGGCCATGATCAGATCGCCTTCATTTTCCCGGTCTTCATCATCGACCACCACGATCATCCGCCCCGCCTGCAGATCGGCCAGCGCTTCTTCAATCTTGTTAAATTGCATCGACTATTTCCTCCTGTAGCTTTTAGATAAAGCCGTTCTCCTCCAAAAAGGCGGCGGTCAGCTTCTTTCCACTTTCCATCTCCCCGGCCGGGTATGGCTGTAACAGCTTTTCCACGTATTTACCGATGAGGTCAACTTCTATATTGACCGCAGCGCCGATCTTTCTTCGCCCCAGGGTGGTCCTCTCCGCGGTCAGAGGAATCAGGGAAACGCTGAAACCGCCCGGGTCGAGGCCGGCGACAGTCAGGCTGACCCCATCCACGGCGATGGAGCCCTTCGGGATCAGGTATCTGATCAGCTCTGCCGGTATCTTGAACCGTAAAATGATCGCGTTCCCTTCGGGATAGCGCTGCGTGAGGGTCCCGGTGGCGTCGATATGGCCGCTGACCAGGTGCCCCCCCAGGCGCCCGCCCAGGGGCAGGGCCCGCTCCAGGTTCAGCGGATCGCCCGGGAGAGCCGCACCCAGGTTGCTCTTGCGCAGCGTCTCGGGCATGACCACGGCGCTGAAGCTTTTCCCGGTTATCTCCGTCACCGTCAGGCAGACCCCGTTCACGGCAACGCTGTCGCCTTCTTTTAAACCGCCTGTCAGCGCCTGCCCGGCGGATACAACCAGCCTCGCTCCGCCGCGGTAACTTTCGCGGGCCTGCAGGCTCCCCATTTCCTCCACCAAACCGGTAAACACTGCTTCAAACCTCCCCGGTATTCAGTGATTCATCTTCACGGCGCCGCGGGATAGCCGATCAGGAGCAGGTCGCCGTCATACTGCTTGATCTCGAGATCCTCCAGGCGCCATGCCTGATCGAGCCCGGCCACGCCGCTGCCCTCGAAAGAGGTGGGGCTCTCCCGTCCCCCGACAATCAGCGGGGCGATGAAGAGCATCAGCTTGTCGACCAGCCCCGCTTCCAGAAGGCTGTAGTTCAAATTGCCGCCTCCCTCCACCAGGAGCTGGCAGACCCCCCGCTCTCCCAGTTTGCGCATCAGCGCGGTCAGGTCGACCCGCCCCTCCCTCTCCGGAAGCTGCAGCGTCTCGACCCCTTTCTCCTCCAGCGCCCGCAGTTTATCCGGCGGCGCGGCGGCGGTGGTGGCCAGAAGAGCGGCGGCGCGCGAGGCGGAGTTGATCACGTGGGCATCGAGCGGCAGCCGGGCCCGGCTGTCCACGATCACGCGCAGCGGGTCCCTGCCGCCGCCCCCTTCCAGGCGGGCGGTAAGCCGGGGATCGTCCCGCAGCACCGTCTCGATGCCCACGGCGATGGCGTCGCTGTTGTGCCGCAGGCGGTGGACAAATCCGCGGGCCTTCTCGCCGCTAATCCAGCGGGAGCGCCCGGTCCGGGTGGCCGTCTTTCCGTCGGCGGTAACCGCCGTCTTGACAATGACAAAGGGACAGCCGGTAGTAATGAATTTTACATAGACCTCGTTCAGCCGGAGGGCCTTCTCTTCAAGCACGCCGCGCTTCACCTTGATCCCCGCCTCCGCGAGCTTTTGAAAACCTTTTCCGGCCACAAGGGGGTTGGGATCTTCCATCGCCGCCACCACCTTGCAGATTCCCGCGCGGATGATGGCGTCGACACACGGCGCCGTCCGGCCCTGGTGGGCACAAGGCTCCAGGTTCACGTAAAGCACCGCGCCGCGTGCATCTTCGCCGGCCTTGCGCAGGGCGGCCACTTCGGCATGCGGCGCTCCCGCGGCCTGGTGATAGCCGGTGCCGACTATCTTTCCGTCGCGCACCACGACCGCGCCCACCATCGGGTTGGGGTTGGTTGCACCCCTGCCCCGGCGGGCCAGGTCCAGGGCGGCCCACATAAATCGATCATCAACATCCAAAAGCTCTCACCTCGTATTGCTGTATTCAGACAAAGAAAAACCCTGTCCAAAGCTCTTCAGGGTCTGTTGGGGGATAACTGTTCGACTTTACGCCGCTTCTTCTCCCCTCCAGACTTTACTGTCGGCCCCGGAATCGCACCGGGTCGGCCTTGACGGCTCGCGGGCTAACCCCTGGCAGGGTATTACCGCCGGTTCGGAATTGGCGGGATCGCTCCCCCCTCACCGGACCCCGAAGAAAACGGTTTGCTTTTTTTATTATAGCATAACCGGCAGATCCTTTAAACCTGGTACCGCGGGCCGCCGATTGTTTTGAAAGCCTGGATCAGCTCCAGGCCGTCCGGGTCCTTGAATACCGCCGATCCCGCCACCAGCACGGTTGCTCCGGCGGCGACAACCTGCGGCGCGGTTTCAGCGTTGATCCCGCCGTCCACCGAAAGCTCCACCGGCCTGCCGCTCTCGCGGATGCGTCCGGCCAGGAGCTCGATCTTCGGCAGCACCGCCGGGATAAAAGACTGCCCGCCCGCGCCAGGGTTCACGCTCATCACCAGGACCAGGTCGAGCAGCGGCCAGACGTAATCGAGAAGCTCCGGAGGCGTGGCCGGATTCAGGGCGGCGCCTGCCTTCAGGCCGCGCTTCCTGATATCGCGCAGGACACGGTCCAGGTGCGCCGTGGCCTCGGCGTGGACGGTGATCATATCGGCGCCGGCCCGGGCAAAGGAGTCCAGGTGAGCTTCGGGATTATCGATCATGAGGTGGGCGTCGAAGGTCAACCCGCTATGAGGGCGCAGCGCCTCCAGGACCAGGGGGCCCATCGTGATCGCCGGGACGAAGCTGCCGTCCATGATGTCGAGGTGAATCCAGTCTGCGCCGGCCTCTTCGATCCGGCGCACCTCTTCGCGCAGCCGGCCGAAGTCGGCGGCCAGTAAGGATGGGGCTACTTTTACCGGCATTTTCGTTTATCTCTCCTTATCGGTCAGTTCTTGCCAGAAAAGCCGGTAGTGCTCGTAACGCAGGGAATTGATCGCCCCGGTTGAGACCGCCTCGCGGACGGCACAGCCCGGCTCATGGATATGGTTGCAGTTGCGAAAAGAACATCGGCTAACATGCGCGGTAAATTCCGGAAAAAGCGCTCCGAGCCGCTCCGGAACCAGGCCGGTTAAAGAAACCCTCGAGAATCCCGGGGTATCGACCACGAGGCCGTCCGGATGCAGCGGCAACAGTTCGGCATGGCGGGTGGTGTGGCGGCCGCGCCCGATCTTGCCGCTGACCGCTCCCGTCTTCAGGGAAAGTCCGGGCTGGACGGCATTGAGCAGGGATGACTTTCCGGCTCCCGAGGGGCCGGCAAAAACTGAAGATGTGCCCTGCAGCTTCTCCCTGAGCTGCGCAATGCCCGCGCCCGTCTTTGCGCTACTCCAGAGCAGGGGATAGGGAAAAGGTTCCAGCAGGCGGGAAAAAGACTCCTTCTCTGCCCCGGCAATCAGGTCAATCTTGTTCAGGCAGCAGAGCACGCTTAAACCTTCCTGCCCGGCCAAAACCAGGATCCGGCCGGCCAGCTGCCAGTCCGGATCCGGTTCCCGCAGCGCCATCACCAGGACCAGCTGTTCAACATTGGCCACCGGGGGCCGTGAGAGGGCTGTTTTACGGGGAAGCAACTCTTCGACGATCCATGAACCGGCTGCACCGCGGCGCGGCTTCGTTTCAGCACCCGGCGCCGCCGGTTGAAAGCGAACCCGGTCGCCGACGAGGATGGCGTCGCCCATCTGCTTCAGCCTGCCGCGGGCCCGGCAAAGATAGTCCCGCCCCTCTGCATCGCGGACGGAAAAAAAACCGCCCGCAATCCTGACCACCGTCCCTTCCAGGAAATTTATGCCTCCTTTGGCCGGTTAATTACCGGCGCCACCATCATCCCCTGTGTCTGTATCGCCGGCTTGCTCCCCGGGCCCGCTGCTGATCACCAGGTCGACCGATTGTCCGGGCTGCACGGAGCTGCCCGGTTCGGGGAACTGGGCCACGACGGTCCCTGCAGGCTGGTCGGCGGGCTCGTAACGCAGGCGGGGTTTCAACCCTTCCCGCTCCAGGTAGTCGACGGCCTGATCGCTCATCAGCCCGATCACCGTGCTCAGATTGAAAGGCCTGCCCCCGAGGCTGACATAGACGACCATCTCCTCCTCGCGGGATACGGGCAGATCGGCGCGGGGAACCTGCTTGAAGATCTTCCCTTCAGGGACTTCATCATTATATTCGCGAACCCAGTTTACCTTCAGACCGAACTCCCGCAGCATGATCCGGGCCTCTTCCTCTGTACGCAGGTAAAGGTCGGGAGCAAGAATATTCTCCGGTCCCTTGCTGATATAAAGCTGCACCGGCCGCTTTTTACGGACCGTTCGCCCCTGGAAAGGCACCGTCTTGACCACATAGCCTTCTGGAATAATATCGTCGTGGACAAATTGCAATTCCGGATCCGGGGTCAACCCGTGCTCTTTTAAAATTGCAATGGCATCTTCATAGCTGAGGTTTCTTACTTCGGGAACCGTCACCTCGGGAACAAAAAGAAATCCCCGGACAAAGAGGATCGTTCCGGCAATCAGCGCCCCGAGCAGGAAGATGATGATGAGGATCAGCGGCCAATTTTTTTTGAGCGCACCCGGACCCCGTATTCTTTCTTTAACCTTTAGCGGTTTCAACACCCTGGTATCCTGATCATCGATCTCCGGCACGGAGGCCGGAAGAGCGCGGGACTTGCCCTCTTCCTGGAAATAGAGCAGGTCGCCGAGAAATTCTTTGGCATTGAGATAACGGCGGGCCGGATCTTTCTCCATCGCCTTCAAGATGATCCGCTCCAGCGGTTCGGGAACATCCCCGACCAGCTCTGACGGGGGGATCACCGGTTCCTGGACATGCTTCATCGCCACGGAAACAGGGCTTTCCCCGTTAAAGGGGACCTGTCCGGTGACCATCTCGTAGAGAATCACGCCGAGCGAGTAGAGATCGGAGTGTTTTCCGGCCAGGCTCCCCCGGGCCTGCTCGGGAGAAAAATAGTGAACAGAACCAACGATCTTGTCGCTGCAGGTAAGGGTAGTCCCGTCGGCGGCGATGGCGATGCCGAAATCGGCCACCTTGACCTGGCCGTTATGGGAAAAGATAATGTTTTGCGGTTTGATATCGCGGTGGATCACCCCGGCGGCGTGGGCCTGGGTCAGCGCCTCGGCAATCCGGCAGGCGATGGAGGTGGCCTCATCAGCCGGCAGGCGTCCTTTTTCACGGATATACTGCTTCAGGGTCTTGCCGTGGAGATACTCCATGACGAAAAAGTGGGTGTTATCCTCTTCTCCGACATCATATATATTCACGATATTGGGGTGAGATAACCCCGCCGCCGACTGGGCTTCGCGGCGGAAGCGCTGCACAAAAGCGCTGTCTCCGGTCATCTGCTCTTTGAGCACCTTGATCGCCACCGTCCGGCGCAGCAGGCTGTCCCAACCCCGGTAGACCTGGGCCATCCCCCCTTCTCCGATTTTTTCAAGCAATTCATAGCGGCCCGCCAAGTTTTTCCCGATCATCAAACCGCCCGCCTTCCGATGTCAGTAGCATAAACTACCGTAATATTGTCGCAACCGCCCCGTTCATTGGCCAGCTGGATCAGGGCCTGCGCCGCCGTCAGCGGATCGGGATGCTTCAGGGCGGCCTGATGGATCTCTTCATCCCGGACCATCGAGGTCAACCCGTCGCTGCAAAAAAGAAGCGCTGCGCCCTCGTCGAGCTCTACATTGATCAGATCAACCTTCACATCGGCGGAGGTGCCCAGGGCCCTGACCAGGATATGGCGTTTCGGGTGGCCTTCGGCTTCCTCCGGACTCATCCGGCCGGCCTGGATCAGCTGCTCGATAAGAGAATGATCTTCCGTCAGCAGGGTCAGGGCATCTTTTGATACCAGGTAAGCCCGGCTGTCTCCGATATGGCCGATCACCAGATTGCAGCCGCGGAGCAGACCGACCGTCAGGGTGGTCCCCATCCCCTCCTTGCCCGCATCGCGGGCCGCTTCTTCCAAAATTATATTGTTTGCTTTAATGATTAAATTTTCGATTATTTCGGCAAAACAATCCGTTGAGGGCAGCATGTCCGGGTTCATTTCATCCCAGTAACGTTCGAATACACCGATAGCCAGGGCGCTGGCGACATCCCCGGCCACATGACCGCCCATGCCGTCCGCCACGGCCAGTATGGAAAGCTCTTCTCCCGTTTTTACCAGGTAGCTGTCTTCATTGCGTGAACGCTCCCGGCCGGTATGTGTGAGACCGACAGCCCGCAAGGCGCCACCTCCAGCAAGATAATCGAATCCCAGATCAGTATAGCAAAAAACATTGAAAATAACAATGTAAAGGTAGATTTTGCCTAATCCTTGTGCCAGAGGGCCATGAAGAAGCCGTCCAGGCCGTGGCGGTGCGGATAGAGCGATATGCCGCCCGTTCCGGTAACATCCGCCTCCAGGCCTGGCGGCAGGAGGGAGCCCGGCGGCTGCGGGCTGAAGTAGGGATGGGCGGCGCTGAAAGCCTCCGCCACCGCGGCGGTCTCCTCGGGTTCAAAGGTGCAGACGCTGTAGAGCAGCAGCCCGCCGGGGCGGAGCAGCGCCGCGGCGGCGCCGAGCAGGGCCAGCTGCAGCCGGGGCAGGCGCTCCAGGTCGGCAGGGTGGCGGCGCCATTTCAGCTCCGGCAGGCGGCGGATCACGCCGAGGCCGCTGCAGGGCGCGTCCACCAGGATGCGGTGCGGCGGTTGAAGCCCGGCGGTTCCGATGCGGGTGCCGTCGGCAAGAAGCGTCTTGATCGCGGTCAGCCCGAGGCGCCGGGCGGCCTGCTCCACCAGCCCGAGGCGGTGCGCATGGAGATCGACCGCCGTGATCAGCCCGCGGTCGTCCATCAGCTCGGCCAGGTGTGTGCTCTTTCCTCCCGGGGCGCTGCAGAGATCGACAATTCTCTCGCCCGGCTGCGGCTGGAGCAGCGGCGCCACGAGGATGGAGCTTTCTCCCTGCACCGTGAAGAGCCCCTCCCGGAAACTCGCCAGACTGGAGAGCGCCCCCTCCGGCTTCGCCAGCAGAGCTCCGGGCAGGCGGGGACTGAAATCGGAGGGCACCCCCTCGGCGGCAAGCCTCTCTTTCAAAGCGGCGGGTTCGGTGCGCAGCCGGTTGGGACGCAGCGCCAGCGGAGGGGGGATATTGTTCGCCTCGCAGAGGGAGCGGGCCTCCTCCAAACCGAAACGGCGGACCCACCTCTCCACCAGCCAGGGCGGGTGGCTGCACCGCAAAACCAGGTCTTCCACGGGCCGGCGGGCCGGATCGGGCCAGGGCAGATCGCCCCCGGCCGCGGCAAGGCGGCGCAGTACCGCGTTGGCCAGCCCGGCGACGCCTCGATGGCCGTAACGGCGGGCCAGCTTGACCGCTTCATCGACGGCGGCATGGGCCGGGATCCGCTCCAGGTAAAGAAGCTGGTAGGCGCCCAGGCGGAGCAGGTTGCGCATCCAGATGGTCAGCTCGCCCAGGGGGCGTTTCAGGAACAGCTCCAGGGACCAGTCGAGGGTGTTGCGGCGGCGGACCGTTCCGGAAGCCAGCTCCCGGGCCAGGGCCCGCTCCCGCGGCGGCAGACCGCCCAGAAGCGGCGGCAGGGCCAAATTAAGAAAGGCACCGTCCCGCTCCACGCGGTAAAGTGCCTGCAGCGCCGCTTCGCGCGCCGTAAGAGCTCTTCCGGACAAGGCTATTCTCCCAACCGCTCGCCGGCGGCAGGGCGATAGCCGCGGCAAAAGTCATCGGCGGAGATCCGCCTTTTTCCGGAGGGCTGCAGCTCCAGCAGCTCCAGGAAGGTGCCGCTGCCGGCGGCAACGATGATCCTGCCACCGTCAACCGCAACAACACTCCCCGGCGGCAGACCGCCCCCCGGTAAAGTTTCCGCTTCGCCCTCTACAGCAGCGGTCAGCGCCGCCCGCCATATCTTGAGCCGCTTCCCCCGGTAAGCGGTATATGCTCCCGGGCGCGGGTTCAAACCCCGGATCCGGTTGTAGAGGGAAAGAGCGTCTTCAGACCAGTCGAGCCGCTCTTCATCGGGACACAGCGGCGGGGCATAGGTGGCCCGGGAGTGGTCCTGGGGGCGGCGGCGGGCGCTTCCCGCGGCGATCTGATCTACCGCCTGCCGCAGCAGCCGGGCTCCGGCGGCGGCAAGCCGTGCGCCCAGCTCGCCGGCTGTATCGGTGAAGCCGACCGGGTGCCGCTCCTGCAGGATAATATCACCGGCATCCAGCTCCGGAGAGATCGCCATGACCGTTACCCCGGTTTCCCGCGCCCCCTCGATCACGACCCGCTCGATCGGCGCCGCGCCGCGGTAAGCCGGCAGGAGCGAGGCATGCAGGTTGATGCAGCCCAGAGGCGGCAGCTGGAGAAGTTCAGCAGGCAAGATCAGTCCGTAAGCCACGACCACGATCAGGTCGGGAGCGGCGGCCTCGACCCTTTGAAAAAAAGAGCCGTCCTTCAGCCCGGCCGGCTGGAGTACTGGAATTTCATGCTCCAGGGCCCACTGCTTTACCGGCGAAGGGCGCAGCGGCTTCCCCCGGCCGCGCGGGCGGTCCGGCTGTGTCACCACGGCGGCCAACGAGTGCCCGCTGCGGTAAAGCTGCTCCAGCGAGGGGAGGGCAAAAAGCGGGGTCCCCATAAAAAGAAGTTTCAACTTTTTCATGATCCCTCTTCCCTCTTCTCCTCCTCCGGGTCGATCAGCCTGATCGCCCGGTCAAGAAAAAGAATCCCGTCAAGGTGATCGATCTCGTGCTGCAGGATGCGAGCCAGGAATCCCTCAGCCTCCAGGCGCAGCGGTTCCCCCGCGGGATCAAGCGCCTCCACCAGCACGCGGGAGGCGCGGGGCACCTCCCCGTAAATGCCCGGTATGCTCAGGCATCCCTCCACATCGATCTCCTCGCCTTCCGCCTCCAGGCAGCGCGGATTGATCATCTTCAGCAGGTGATCATTCCCGGGATCGATCACGATCAGCCGCTTGGCAATACCGACCTGCGGCGCGGCAAGACCGACGCCGTTGCTCTCGTACATCGTTTCGGCCATGTCATCAAGAAGAGCGGTGATAGTTTCATTAATCTTCTGCACAGGCCGGGCATGGCTGCGCAATACGGCATGGTTTCCGTTTAAGATCCTCCGTATGGCCAAAGGGAACACCTCCCAACCCATTATAGCACCATCTGGGGATTGAAATCCACCGTCAGCCGCACCGGCCAGGGCGGCCTCCGCAGGCGGAAATCCTGCGCGGCTTTCCGCAGATGATGCGCGGCGGAAGCCAGTCTCTCTCCCTTCAGCATAGCATGGACCCGGTAAGCCGTTTTTAACCGGTAGAGCGGCGCCCGGGCGGGACCCAGAAGCTCCGCCTCTCCCCGGCACTCTTCCAGGATGGTGCAGAGATAACCGGCCGCCTCCCATACGGCGGCCTCATCCCGGCCGCTTAATAGAAAGCGGACCAGGTCGGTAAAGGGAGGATAGAGCAGCGCCCGGCGCAGCGCCAGCTCGGCGGAGTAAAAAGAGCGGTAATCGTGCTTTGCCGCCGTCTGGACGCTGTAGTGGGCGGGATGGTATGTCTGGATGATCACCTTGCCCTCGCCGCTGCCGCGGCCGGCCCGCCCGGAAACCTGGGTGAGAAGCTGAAAGGTGCGCTCGGCGGCGCGAAAATCCGGCAGGTTGAGGATGGTGTCGGCAGTGACCACCCCGACCAGGGTGACCCCGGGGA
>CAZPET010000026.1:9399-12423 GCA_964585625.1 uncultured Syntrophomonadaceae bacterium | reverse complement strand
GGCCCGCTGCGGCAGCTGCGCAACCTGGGGCGTTACCGTCAGATCTTGCGGGTCTTGATCAAGTACGGTTTCGCCCAGGTTCTGGATCAGCTGCGTCTCTTCGGCCTCTGGGACAGGATCTTCGTCCGCGGGCGGAAGATGGACGAGGTGATGCCCCAGAAGGTGGAAGCCCGCTTGCGGATGGCTCTCACCGAACTGGGTCCGGCATTTGTCAAGCTGGGACAGCTTCTGAGCACCCGGCCCGACCTGCTGCCGCCGTCCTATATCGAGGAGCTGTCCAGACTTCAGGACCGGGTACCCCCTTTTCCGTCAGAGCAGGCGCAGGGGATCCTTGCGTCTGAACTGAGGTCCGAACCGGGAACCCGGTTTGCCCGTTTCAATTCCGAACCGCTGGCGGCGGCGTCAATCGGACAGGTGCACCGCGCTCTTCTTCATACCGGCGAAGAGGTTGTCATCAAGATCAAGCGTCCCGGTGTTGACGAAATGGTGAAGCGGGACCTCGATATTTTAAGCGACCTGGCCTCATTTGTTGACCGCAGCACGAACTTGGGCACTGTTTACCAGTTCACCCGGATTGCTGAAGAGCTGAAGCAGATCCTGCTCCGGGAGCTGGACTACGGCATCGAGGCACGCCACGCGCAGCGCTTTCGCCATAACTTTGCCGGTGAGCCGCGCGTCTACATGCCCCGGGTTTTCTGGGAAAACACCACCCGGAACGTGCTGACCCTGGAGTACCGCGAAGGGGTCAATCTTAACCGCTACCTGCAGGAGCCTCAGCCGGAACCGCCGCCGCAGGAGGTGGCGGCAATCCTGGCCGATGCTTTTTTTAAACAGGTTTTTGTGGACGGTTTCTTTCACGGCGATCCCCACCCCGGGAATATCGCCGTGCTGCCGGACGGGCGTCTCTTCTTTATGGATTTCGGCTCTGCCGGTTATATCAACGAGACGGTGCGCGGCAAATTCGTGGTTATCGTCCGCGCCCTGCAAAACATAGATACAGCCACGGTTGTTGATGAACTTCTCGGCTTTGCTTTCGTGCCGCCCGGGATCAACCGCCTCGAGCTGATCCGGGATATCGACGAGCTGCAGGAGCAGTATTTCGAGATGCCCCTGCAAAATATCGTCATCAGCGAAGCGATCCAGAAGTTGATGCAGATAGCCGTGAGGCACCGCCTGCGTTTCCCGCATGAATTTATACTGCTGGCCAAGGCAACGGTAACCCTGGAAGGGACGGTATCGCGCCTGGACCCGGAGTTCAACCTGGCCGCTGCAGCCAAAAAATATGCCCCGGCGCTGCAGCGGAGGCAGCTGAAGCTGAGCGTGCGGCGCCTGCGGAGCACACTGCGCGGATACCGGCGCCTGCTCGAGGAGCTTCCGGAGCACGCGGTAGAGCTGCTGCGAGCCTCCACGGCAGGTGAACTCAGGTTCAAACTGGAGCTGCCCCAGGTTGACCCGGTGATGAAAACACTGAAACATATAGCCAACCGCCTCGGTTTCAGCATCGTCCTGGCGAGCCTGATCATTGCGTTGTCCCAGAATTTGAAGCTTGGCTATATCTCCTGGCTGGAGAAGATCCCACTCGCCGAAATTGTTTTGGTCGGGGCCGTCTGCGCCGGGGTCTGGTGGCTTTTTGCAATCATTCGTTCAGGGAGAATGTAAACGGGAATGGCCGAAGGAGGAGCATGCGGTGGACGATAAAATTTATGTCATTGCCGACGTGGGCGGAACTAAGATCCTGTTGCTGCTGGTGGGTCCGGATCGGAATGTGATCCTGCGGCGCAAGCTGTCTACCCCGGCAGAGGCGACGCCGGAGCTGGTGGTTAAGGCGATCGATGAAGCGCTCTCCCGGGCGCTGCAGGAGATGGGAGTAAACCGCCAATCTCTGGCCGGGCTGGGCGTCTGCATCGCCGCCCTGCTTGATTTTGAGGAAGGGGTTATTTATGAAGCTCCGAACCTGGACTGGCATGACCCGGTTCCATTCCGCAGACTTTTACAGGATTGCTGCAGCTGCCCGGCCTTCCTGGAGAATGATACCAATGCCGCTATTCTAGGTGAAGTGACCTACGGCGCGGCGCAGGGTCACCGCCACGCCGCCTATATCACCATCAGCACCGGTATAGGCGCGGGACTCTACCTGGACGGAAGGATTTACCGGGGCAGTGGGGGTTTTGCCGGCGAGATCGGCCATATCAAGCGCTTCGGCAATGGCCGGCGCTGCGGCTGCGGCGGCGATGACTGCCTGGAGGCCTGGGCTTCCGGAGAAGGGATCACGCGAAGCGCCATGTCCCTGTGGGATGAAAGCGATCCTTCCATCGGGACGCTGAACACCGCCGCTGTTTTCGACCTGGCCGCGGCGGGGAACACCCTGGCCCGCTCGATTATTGAAAATGCCATCGACAATATCGGCACCGGGATGGCCAACTTGGTGACGCTGTTGAATCCTTCCTGCCTGGTGATCGGGGGAGGCGTCGCCCGGAACAGGCCCGAACTGATCGGACTGATCCAGGATAAAATCAACCGGATCGCCATTGCGCCTGCCGTAAAAATATCCCGCGTAGAGGTAGTTGCGGCCCGGCTTGAACCGGAAGCGGGAGCATGGGGCATGTATGCGATGATGAACAGGTGAGTGACGGATGGAACTACCGGATTTTTTAGTCACAGTTCAGGAAATCTGCGGTGGGCTGGTTCAGAAGTACGGCGCCTGGGGTGTTGCCGCAGCCATGCTGATTGAGAGCGCCGGGGTCCCTTTTACCTCTACGGTGGTCCTGCTTACCGTGGGCGGCATGATTTTAAGCGGCCGGGCCGGCTTCTGGGTGCTGCTGCTTGCCTCTACCGCGGGGATTATCCTGGGCAGCATGATCAGCTACATCGTTGGTTTTCTGGGCGGCAGCCTCGGGCGGGCCGTGGGACATCAGTTCCGGAACCACCGGGCGGAGGAAGCGCCCGCCAGGCGCCCTTCCCGCCTGGAAAAGGTTTATGCTTTTATCGAGAAGTACGGCACCTACTCGATATTTGCCGGGCAGC
>CAZPET010000026.1:2513-9299 GCA_964585625.1 uncultured Syntrophomonadaceae bacterium | reverse complement strand
AAGGTTTATGCTTTTATCGAGAAGTACGGCACCTACTCGATATTTGCCGGGCAGCTCTGGGGCGTGACGCGCACCTTTATCTCCTTTCCCGCCGGAGCGATGCATATGAACCTGCCTGTCTTCATTGCTTCTACTGCCCTGGGAGGAGCTATTTTCAGCATCTGGGTAATTGGCTGGAGCGTAATTTTCACCGGCGCGGCAGGCCTTCTTTTCCGGCTTCTAAGAATTCTTACCTCACTTTCACCCTGGATCTGGCTGGCGCTGCTGCTCTGCGCCGCCGCCCTGGTATATCTCTACCGCCGCAAAGGTTGGAAGCTCTCTCTCTCCTCGCTGCTGGACCGCCTCAAAAGGTGACAAAAACCGCAGGTTTTTGTCATCCTGAGCGTAGCGAAGGATCCCACCTGCTAGACTTTCTTTACAAAGTGGTAGATCAGGAAATAATCAAGTAAGGAGATAATTATAAAACCAACTGTGTAGGCGCAGGTAACCCCGTTGATTCCCCACTGGGGAAGCGCGGTGAGGTGATAGATGATCGTCAGGCTGATCGCGGTCCCCGCCAGATCGGTGGCCACGGCAACAGCGGGCCGGCCCATCCCGTGCAGGATGGCGGCGGTGGTAAATTGCAGGTAGGCAAAAGGAGCAACCGGGGCCAGTTTGGCGACCAGCCCCGCAGATGCGGTACTGCCGTAAAGTATTGCCGAGAGGGGGGAGGCGGCCAGGTAGAGCAGCGCCGCTGAAAACGATCCCACGGCCAGCGTCCCCCACAGCGAAAGGTTGACCAACATTTCAAGACGGCTGCGCCGGCGTAGAGTCACCGCACCGGCAACGGCGGGCACCAGGGTTGTATTCAGGGGTATGATCAAAACTGTCGGCAGAAAGAGAAGGGGCAGCGCCATCCCCGCAAGCTGCCCGAAAAGGGTTGTCGCCAGGTTGGACGAGAAACCGGCGGCCTGGAGCCGTGCCGGAATCATCAGTGACTCCACGGTTTGTGTTATCGAAGTGCTCAGGCGGATCAGCAGTATCGGCAGGGCCAGGGAGAAGATCTCTTTCAACATGGGGGAGGAAGGCCGGCGGTATGCCGGCGGCAGCGCTTTCCTCTCTTCGACCGGTTGCATAAGATAGAGCACTCCCAGGCAGGCGATCTCACCGGTGATGATCCCGACAAAGAGGCCGGTGAGGGCGCTTTCCAGGCCGTAGGGCAGCAAAAAGTAAGCTGCGGCCAGCCCCACGGTGACGCGGACTACCTGTTCGGCAACCTGGGACAGGGCCGTGGGGGCCATTTTCCCCTGCCCCTGGCTGTAGCTGCGCAAAATAGAAGAGAGAGCGGCGAAGATGAAGGCTGCCGGCATCAGCCGCAAGATGCCGATGATGCGCGGGTCGGGTATAAATTTTAACGATAAAGCCGGCGCGAGCCAGAGGAGCGCCGTGGTAACGGCAGCGGTGCCCAGAACAAGGCGCAGGGTAAATTGACGGACTTTTCGCCGGCCAATGATATCGCCGGTGGCGCTGCGGTCGGCGACCATCTTGGTTACCGCGCCGGAAAGTCCCAGGCCGGTGATCACTGCCAGCAGGGCATAGAGCGGCAGGATCATCTGAAAAAGGCCGAGCCCCTCGGCCCCGATGAGGCGGGAGAGAGCCATCCGGTTTACCAGTCCGATGATGCGGACAAGGATCCCTGCCGCCGCCAGCTGGAGGGTTCCCCGAATTAACGAAGATTTAAGATTTTCGGAATACATAGCATTATAATTCTATGCACCGGTACCGGCTTCGAGAAGCAGGCTAAAAATGGGGGCCTCGACAGAAAAAGGTGACAGAAACAGTCCCCTGTCACCCGAAAGATGCGCTATAGAATTATTCCCCGGGCAAGCGCAAAATTCGCCAAATTTTTAGCGGGATTGAGAGAGAAAAGGTGACAGTAGTAACGTCCCCCTGTCACCTGCCGCCGGGGATGGCGACCCGGGCAATCTTCGACATCGTCCTGCCTACTTTTTCTGCCCAGCATGGATCTTCAGCATAGCGCGGGCCGATAGCTATCAGGTTGTCCCCCCGGTAACTGCGGGAACTCCGGCTCAAATAGCGGTTACGCAGCAACTTGGCGGTAAAGTTGATGCAATCATCCTTTGAGGAGAAGTAAAGAGCGTTGTGGTAAGGATTGGAACCTCCCGCGCCGAGTCCGAAGAGGTTATTTTTTTCCCGGGCAAGTTTCGACATCCCCCCGGCGCTTTCCAGGTAGGCGATCGCCGAGAGGACCAGGCTGTTCACATTGTAGAGCTCTTCAGCCTGCACCAGGGAGTTCCCGGTTCCCTTCAGGCCGTGAGCGCCGAGCCTGCTCCAGGCTCTTTCATATTGTTTTGCCGTAAAGCTGGAGAGTGTAAGCACGGGCATGCTCGAACCCTGCATGGCCACCGCATTTCGGTAGGTCTGCCGCTGGTTGAAAAGGATCGTTTCAAGTTCATTGTTCCGCTGTTCAACGGTTTCAATCCTGATAATGGCTTCATGCAGATCTTGAATCAAATCGCGGTTCTCTTCGTGCACCTCGGTCAATTCCCTGGCGGTGCTCTCGTAGATCTCTTGCAGATCATCGATTTGCCGAGTTAAACGATCATACTTCTCCTGCTGCAGGTCGGCCCGGTATTGAAAGTAGACCAGCCCCAGCATGGTCAGCGTGGTGACTGCCAGGAAGGCCGCCCACCTGAATCGCTGCATTATCTCGACCCCTTTTAGCAAATTTAATGATCCGGGTTTAATTTCCTTCCCCGGTTATTTTATGTTTCGGTTTAAATTTGCAAATTCCTGCCCCGGACTATCCATGTCCATGTAACATGCCGTAATGGCAAATAAAGGAAGGATAGCGCCCGGTTATCGCGGCTATCCTACTAAAAAGGAAATTTCCAGGGGAGGTTGTGTTTGGATGACGGAAGTAAGGTGCACGGTACACAGCTGCGAGTTCTGGGAAAAAGGGGATTACTGCACCGCAAAAAAGATCTGGGTAAAGAATAACTTTACCGGCGATGAGGATGATGATCTGTTTTTCAGGCCCGAATTTGAATTTGCGGAAGAACCGGAGGCGGAAACTGAAAGGAGCCGCCAAAGAGGAGAGGAGCCCGCCGTGTATACCTCGCGCCAGACCTGCTGCGAAACCATGCGGCCGAAGGAGGAGCGCGGCGGTCCGCATCGCGGCGGCTGCAGGTAAAAGTAAAAAGACTGATAGGTTTCATTGTGAGAAGCAGAGAGGTTTTCTGCTTCTCATGATTTTTACGGAGTCAGTTCCGCCCTTTTTCTTTGAATGGATAAAAATTTGGTATAATGAACTCAGGAAGGAGGCAGGCGGGTGAAGCGGAAAATTTTGGAAACGGCTCCCAGAACAGAGCTTGCCGGTCAGGGGAAAAGATACCTGACCATAACATTCGGCTGCCAGGCGAACGAGTTCGACACCGAAGTGCTCGCCGGGATGCTGGAGAGCGCCGGCTACCGCGCCGCCGCCGGCCCTGATGAAGCCGACCTGATCGTGATCAATACCTGTGCCGTCCGCCGGAAACCTGAAGAGAAAGTGGCCGGCCTGCTGGGCAGGCTGAAAGTGCTAAAAGAGAAGAAAGAAGATCTGCTCATCGCCGTGGGCGGCTGCATGGCCCAGCAGCCCGCAGTGGCGGAAGACCTGGCCAGGCGCTTTCGTTTTGTCAACCTTATTTTTGGGACCCATGCGCTGCCTCGCTTTCCGCAGCTGCTGGAGCAGGCTCAACATAGCCGCCGGCCGTTGATCGATATCGCTGAAAATGGCGGCAGCAGGGAGGGGCTTCCGGTACGCCGGTCCGGCCGCTTTCACGCCTGGCTGCCGGTGATTTACGGCTGCAACAATTTCTGCTCATACTGCATTGTTCCGCATGTGCGCGGCCGGGAGCGCAGCCGGTCCTTCGATGTGATCATCCGCGAGGCACGTTCCCTGGCCGCTGATGGATACCTGGAGATAACCCTGCTAGGCCAGAATGTGAATTCCTACGGGCACGACCTCGGGGAAGGACGCGACTTTGCCGATCTGCTTGCGGAGCTCGACCGGATCGAGGGACTGGCCCGGATCCGTTTTTTAACCTCGCATCCGAAAGATCTCTCGCAGCGCCTGATCGAGGCCATGCGCAAAGGCAAGAAGATCTGCGAGCATCTACACCTGCCGGCGCAGGCAGGGAGCAACCGCATTCTCGAGCTGATGAACCGCCGCTATACCCGGGAACGTTATCTTGAACTGGTCTTCACCCTCAAGGAGGCGATTCCCGGTATCGCCGTAACGACCGATCTCATGGTCGGCTTTCCCGGCGAGACTGAAGAAGATTTTAAGCAGACCCTGGACCTGGTCAACGAGGCCCGCTTCGATCAGGCCTTTACTTTTATCTATTCCCCGCGTCCCGGTACCAGGGCGGCGGAGATAAAAGAGGAACTTTCGCCGGGTGCGAAAAGAGAGCGACTGGAGCGCCTGGCTGGACGGCAGAACGGAATCAGCCTGGAAATCAACCGGACCCTGGTCGGCAAAACCGTGGAGCTGCTGGTCGAGGGGAGAAGTAAAAATGACCCGGCAATGCTGAGCGGCCGCACCCGCACCAACAAGCTGGTCCACTTTGCCGCGGCGGAAGATCTGACCGGGAAGCTGGTAGAAGCAGAGATTACCGATGCTTATACCTGGTATCTGAGCGGAAAAAGAATTTAGTGCGAAATTTTAGTTGACACGGTGCCAGGCACCAAATCTACTAACTGAAATTACCGGGGAGGAGGAAATATACATGAGCAGAAGGAGCTTATGGGTTTTTCTCTGCTGTATCTGGATGCTGGTTCTACTGCCGCTTGCCCCGGCCGGCTGCACCCGGGTCCGGCCGGAGACGGCGGCGGAGCAATTTTTCGCCCTCTGGTCGGAACAGGATTACCTGGCGATGTATGAGCTGCTGGACAGCGCTTCCCGGGAGGCCTATTCCGAAGATTATTTCGTGGAGCGATACACCAACATCAGCCGGGGGATCGGTTTGCAGGGCGTGGAATTGAAAGAGGTGGAGAAGAGAGGGTCAGGTGCCGGACAGGCGGAGTTTTCTCTTGCCGTGCACCTGGAGACATCCACTGTTGGTATGATCCCGGTTAATTACAGCATCGAGCTGAGGCGCGAAAATAAAGGCTCGCCCTGGCTCATGCAGTGGCATCCCGGGCTGATCTTCCCGGAGCTGAGCGGCGATCGAAAAGTCGATCTGAAACGGGAGATTCCGAAACGGGGAGTGATCACTGACCGGAATGACAAGATCCTGGCCGGACCGGGCCTTTTCAAAGAGGTTGGCGCCGTTCCCGGCCGTTACGAAAACGAAGAGCTTTTCACCGCTGATGTTGAGCTGCTGCTTGGCCTGTCCCGGGAGACTATCACCAATAAGCTGCACCAGCCCTGGGTAAGCGAAGGGCTTTATGTCCCGCTGACCGTGCTTACTCCCGAACAGGAGAGCCTTGTTGAACAGCTGCTGCAGATCCCCGGGGTGATGATTAACGAAGTCCAACGCCGCAGCTACCCGGCCGGAGCCGCGGCCGCTCACCTGACCGGCTATTTGGGGGAGATCACCGCCGATGAGCTCGCGGAAAAGAAGGATGAGGGCTACGGTTCGGGCGATCTGCTGGGCAAATCCGGGCTGGAGGCGGCGCTTGATCGGCGGCTCGCCGGAAGCAAAGGGTATACCCTGAGCATCTTAGAGGATGACGGGAGTGAAGTTGCGCTGATCGCCAAAAGGGAGCTCGAAGACGGCGAGGATATCACCCTGACTATCGATCTGGATCTGCAATACTGTGCCGCAGAGGCTTTGGGCCGGAAAAAAGGCGCGGTGGTGGCGCTGGACCCGCATAGCGGGGAGGTCCTGGCGCTTTACAGCAACCCGGGTTTTGATCCGAACCGCTTTATCGCCGGGTTGACCGCCGCAGAGTGGCAGGATCTGCAGGAAGATCCGGCGCAGCCCTTCCTGAACCGGTCTCTCTCCGGGATCTACCCGCCGGGTTCGGTGTTCAAACCCTTTACCGCCGCCGCGGCGGTTGCCGAAAAGGCAATTGATCCCGCCGCGGAGATGGAGATTAGCGGGGAGCTCTGGCAGCCCTCGGCAGCCTGGGGAGACTACCATGTCAGGCGGGTCCATCCCGAATTGAAGAGCGTCAACCTGGATGACGCGATGAAGTATTCCGACAATATCTACTTTGCCCGGGCCGGGCTGGCCCTGGGCGAGAAGAAGTTTATGGAATACGGCGGTCGCTTCGGCTTTGGAGAGGAGATTTCCTTTCCGCTGCCGGTGGCCCGCTCACGCCTGGCGCGCGAAGGGATCAAATCTGAAATACAGCTTGCCGACAGCAGCTACGGCCAGGGCGAGGTCAGGATCACGCCACTGCAGATGGCCCTTTTCTACAGCGCTTTTGCCGCAGGAGGCACGATCCCACAGCCGCGCCTGCTGCTCCCGGCAGAGCCCGCTCCCTGGAAAGAAAATGTGATCGGCCCCGCGGTTGCGGAGACGGTGCACCGCGCACTGGTGGAGACGCTGCACGGAGCGCGCGCCCCGGCGGCTGCCGGCGCAGTGTCCGGGTTTACCGCCGCCGGCAAAACCGGCACCGCCGAGGTGGATACGGCAGAGGGGAATATCTGCTGGTATGTCACCTACGGCCCGGCCGAATCGCCGGGTATCGTGGTGGCCGTGGTGATCGAAGAGGGTGCCTGGGCCAGCACGGATGCTCTTCCCGTGGGCCGCGCCGTGCTCGAGCACTATCTGAGTTCCGGCAGGGATTAACCGG
>CAZPET010000026.1:0-2413 GCA_964585625.1 uncultured Syntrophomonadaceae bacterium | reverse complement strand
GGAGGATGTGAGAGCCTTTTGAGTGAATTGACCCCGATGATGAAGCAGTATCTCTCGTTTAAAGAGCAGCACCCGGATAAGATCATCTTTTTCCAGGTCGGGGATTTTTTTGAGATCTTTTTTGAGGATGCCGTGGTCGCCGCCAGGGCTATGGATGTAGTTCTGACCACCCGGGACAGCAATAAAGAGAACCCCATCCCCCTGGCGGGAGTGCCAATCCATGCCGCGGATACATATTTAAACAGGCTTCTTGGCAAGGGTTTCAAGGTGGCGGTCTGCGAGCAGGTCGAAGAGGCGGCCGCCGCGACCGGGCTGGTGCGCCGCGAGATCACCCGGATTCTTACTCCGGGGACGGTGACCGATCCGGAGATGCTCGAGGAGAGCAGAAACAATTACCTGGCTGCGATTACCTCTCTCCCCGGCGGGGAGGCGGGATACTACGGGCTGGCCGCGGTCGATGTATCCACCGGTGATTTCCGGATCAACGAGTGGGCCGGCGAAGAGGCGGTGGCAGGAGTGGCGGATGAGCTGCTGCGGCTGCAGCCCGCAGAATGCATCTACAGCTCCACCGCTGCGGCGGAGCTGTTTCGCCCTTACCTGGAGCAGAAAACCGCTTCCGGGACAATCTTCGATTTTTCAGCCGGACCGGAGCAGGTCAGGGCGATCCTGTCTGAGCAGTGGGGGGAAGAGATCTGGGAGAAGCTTTCTCTTTCACGCTACCCGGCGGCCGCATCCGCCGCCGCCGCGGCGCTGAGCTACCTGAAGATGCTGCAGCACCCCGCGCGGGGGAGGCATTTCCGCAATCTCGAGCTATCGTCTCCCGGCGGCCTGATGCTCGTCGACGGGATCACCGCGCGCAACCTGGAGCTGACCCGGACCATCCGGGACGGCAAGAGACAGGGGAGCCTGCTCGGGCTGCTCGATCACTGCCTTACGGCGATGGGGCGGCGGCTTATGCGTCTCTGGGTGGAGCAGCCTTTAAACGAACAGCGCCTGATTGAAGAGCGCCTCGATGCGGTGGAGGAGCTTATGCAAAACCCGCTTGCCAGGAACGAGCTGCGCGCCGCGCTGCAGCAGGTGATCGATCTGGAGCGCTTCTGCAGCCGCCTCTGCTGCGGCCGGGTTGGCGCCCGCGACCTGGTGGCCATGAAAAATACACTGGAAAGCCTGGAGCCGCTGGCACAGCTTCTCAACGGCTGCAGCTCCGCACTGTTGCAATCTTTGCGGCAGCTGCCCGACTTTGGCGCGCTGATCCGGCGCATTGACGGCGTCCTGGTTGACGATCCGCCGCTGCAGCTGCGTGAAGGCGGCCTCATCCGCGATGGCTGCAGCGGCGAGGTGGACCGTCTCCGGAGCATCGCCCGGGACGGGCGCAGCTGGCTGCTAGATTTTGAGAAGAAGGAGCGCGACCGCACAGGGATCAAATCGCTGCGGGTAGGTTACAATCGCAATTTCGGCTACTATATCGAGGTAACCCGGCCCAACCTGGGGCTGGTCCCCCCGGAATATCACCGCCGCCAGACCCTGGTCAATGCCGAGCGCTTCATCACCGGGCCGCTGAAAGAGATGGAAGAGCAGATTACCGGCGCCAGGGAGCAGCTTTACCGGCTCGAATACGAGCTTTTTGAAGCGCTTCGCGAAGAGGTCGCCGCAGAGGTGCCCCTGCTGCAGGCGGCGTCGGCGCGGCTGGCCCGCCTCGATTGCCTGCAGGGCCTGGCCGAGGCGGCGGAGCGCTACCGCTACTGCCGGCCCCGTTTCTCGCCGGAGGGGAGGCTCCGGATCAAGCGAGGCCGCCATCCGATAGTCGAACAGGGCTCAGAGGAGCGCTTTGTGCCCAATGATCTGCTCATGGATGAAGACGCCCATGTTCTCGTAATTACCGGGCCGAATATGGCCGGTAAAAGCACCTATATCCGCAGCGCCGCGTTGATCTGCCTGATGGCGCAGATGGGATGCTTTGTGCCGGCGGAGGAGGCCGAGCTGCCGGTGCTGGACCGGATCTTCGCCCGGGTCGGGGCCAGCGACGATCTCAGCCGCGGCCTGAGCACCTTCATGGTCGAGATGCAGGAGACGGCATCGATCCTCAAGGAGGCCACCCCGCACAGCCTCCTGGTGCTCGACGAGATCGGCCGGGGGACAAGCACCTATGACGGGATGAGCATCGCCCGCAGCGTCCTCGAATATATCAGCTGCAAGATCAAGGCGAAGACCCTTTTTTCAACTCACTATCACGAGCTGACCAACCTGGAAGATGAGCTGCCCGGGATCAAGAATTACACCATGGCGGTGAAGGAGAAGGGGAAAGAGGTCATATTTCTGCGCCGGGTGGTGGCGGGACGATCCGACAAGAGCTACGGGATCAACGTGGCCCGGCTGGCGGGGCTCCCCCTGGAGGTGCTGCTGCGGGCCGAGG
>CAZPET010000025.1:0-12435 GCA_964585625.1 uncultured Syntrophomonadaceae bacterium | reverse complement strand
TTTCCGTTTACGGAAAGCCTTTAGTTTTGTCCGCTTCAGAGCGGCGTTATGTGCCCCGGTTTGGGGGATAAGGGGGTGAATCACTTGATTACCAGAAAGGCCAAAGAAAAGTTTATTGAAGAGATTGCCCGGGAACTTGAAGAGGCGGAGCTGATCATTGTCGCCGACTACCGCGGCCTCAATGTAGCCGGTGTTACCGATCTGCGGCGCCGTCTGAAAGCCGAACAGTGCAATTACCGCGTGGTTAAGAATACCCTTACCAGGCTGGCCTGCCGGAAGATCGGCCTCGAAAGGCTGGAGGCTTATCTTGAAGGCCCTACAGCGATAGCTTATACCGCCGCCGACCCGGTCGGAGCGGCACGGGTATTCCTTGAATTCAGCCGGGAGCACGAGGCGCTCTCCGTCAAAGGGGGACTATTATCGGGGCAGTCCCTTGAACCTGCACAGATCAAGGCGCTGGGAGAAATTCCGCCCCGTGAGATCCTGCTGGCCCAGGTTTGCGGAGGTTTCCAGGCGCCTATGGCAGGGCTGGTCAATGTCCTGCAGGGCAATATCCGCGCGCTGGTTTATGCCCTGGATGCGGTTCGCCGTCTCAAAGAAGCCGCCTAGGAGAAAATTCGCAAGTTTGATCATGATTAATTAAAGGAGAAGATCACATGTCCAAAGTGAACGAGATTATGGAAATTGTCAAGGGGATGACCGTGCTGGAGCTTTCCGAGCTGGTCAAGGCCCTGGAAGAGGAATTCGGGGTTAGCGCGGCTGCTCCGCTCGCCGCTGTGGCTGCTCCCGCAGGGGCCCAGGCTGAAGCGGCAGAGGAAGAAAAAGATGAATTTGATGTAGTCCTTACGGGACACGGTGAGAAGAAGATCCAGGTAATCAAGGTTGTTCGCGAGATCACCGGGTTAGGGCTTAAAGAGGCGAAGGAACTGGTGGACAGCGCTCCAAAACCGGTGAAGGAAAAGATTGGCAAAGAAGACGCGGAAGCGATCAAGGCCAAGATCGAAGAGGCCGGCGGCTCTGTCGAGCTGAAGTAAGTTAACGACCGCCCGTTCCGGCCGGGGCGGGCGGTATTTCCTCTGTTTACCTCGAAAATTATCTAAAAATATGTTTGACAGCACTATGCAGATGTGATAATATCTTAGAATGTCTAGGACTGTAGACGCTGCGTATGTTTTTTGGTCTTCAGTATAATTATATGCCCAAAAGGAAACAATAGTAAAATGCCTATCTGTTTTTTCAGGCCAGGCTTCCGATTGGATCAATCATCAACCAGGTCTAGGGGGAGTGATTTCTTTTCATGTCTATTCAGGTTGCCTCCGGCGGGAGAGAACGACGGAGTTATGCGCGGATTCAAGAGGTTCTCGAGCTTCCCAATTTAATTGATGTCCAGCGCAGCTCATACGATTGGTTTATTCAAAAGGGCCTTTGTGAAATTTTCCAGGATATTTCTCCCATTAAGGATTTTACAGGCAATCTGGTACTGGAAATATTCAATTATACCCTGGGAGAACCGAAATATTCTGTGGACGAATGTAAGGAGAGGGATGCCACTTACGCGGTTCCGTTAAAGGTGAATGTCCGCCTGATCAATCAGGAAACGGGGGAGGTAAAAGAGCAAGAGGTCTTTATGGGTGATTTCCCCAGGATGACTGAAAATGGCACCTTTATTATTAACGGGGCGGAGCGGGTAATTGTCAGCCAGCTGGTCCGCTCTCCGGGGGTTTATTTTGACAAGAAGCCTGACCCCACGGGGGCTACGGGTAAGGAGCTGGTCAGCGCGACGATTATTCCAAACCGCGGAACCTGGCTGGAGTTTGAGACCGACGTCAACGACGGTATTTATGTAAAAATTGATCGCACGCGTAAACTGCTGGTGACCGTTCTTCTACGGGCGATCGGTTACGGCAGCAACCAGGAAATACTGGATCTCTACGATCATGATACCCGCATTCTGGCCCTGCTGGAAAAAGATCATACCGATTCTGTGGAAAGCGGTTTGCTGGAGATATACAAGCGGCTGCGGCCCGGTGAACCTCTGAATATTGATAACGCCCGCTCGCTGTTTGAATCTCTATTTTTTGATGGCAGGCGCTATGATTTTGCCCAGGTGGGCCGCTATAAAGTAAATAAAAAATTTTCCATGGTCAATTGCCTTGTCGGCCGTGAACTGGCCGAAGATCTCCCGGATCCGAATACAGGGAAGGTGCTTTTCCCTGAAGGAACGGTTGTGGATGAAGAAGCAGCCCGGAAGATGGAAGAAGTCGGGATCTCCCGGGCCCGTATCCGGAACCGCGGCGGGGCCTGCCTCGTAGTCGGCAACGGAAAGGTTGATCCGGAAACAAAACACCTGGTCGCGCAGGACGTTGTGGCTACTGTCGGCTATATTCTCAACCTGATGGATGGAATCGGCAAGGCCGATGATATTGACCACCTCGGCAACCGCCGCCTGCGCGGTGTTGGTGAACTTCTTCAGAACCAGTTCAGGATCGGCCTGTCGAGGATGGAGCGGGTAGTGCGGGAAAGGATGACCATCCAGGATGTCGACGCGATTACACCGCAAGCCCTGATCAATATTCGTCCGGTGATCGCATCAATTAAAGAATTTTTCGGCAGCAGTCAGCTTTCCCAGTTCATGGATCAGACCAACCCCCTGGCGGAGCTGACCCATAAGCGGCGGCTCAGCGCTCTCGGTCCGGGCGGTTTGAGCCGCGAACGGGCCGGCTTTGAAGTTCGCGACGTGCATCATTCTCACTACGGCCGGGTCTGCCCCATCGAGACTCCGGAAGGGCCGAACATCGGCCTAATCGGCTCTCTGAGCACTTTTGCCCGGATCAACAACTACGGTTTCATTGAAACTCCTTACCGGAAAGTGAACAAAAAAGATGGACGGGTTACTTCAGAGATCGTCTACCTGACAGCCGATGACGAAGATAAATATGTCATCGCCCAGGCCAACGCCGAGCTGGACGGCAAAGGCCGTTTTATCGGGAACCGGGTGATCTGCCGCTATCAATATGATACCGTGATGCGCAAGCCTCATGAGGTTGACTATATGGACGTTTCGCCGAAACAGCTGGTCAGTGTCGCTACGGCGCTGATTCCTTTTCTTGAAAATGACGATGCCAACCGGGCGCTGATGGGCGCGAACATGCAGCGCCAGGCGGTGCCGCTTCTGCAAACCGAGTCGCCGCTGGTGGGGACAGGACTGGAAAGCAAGGTGGCCTACGATTCCGGGGCGGTGGTTGTCTGCCGTGCAGACGGCGAGGTGATCCGGGTTACCTCCACGGAAGTTATCGTCCGCCGGGATGAAGATCCTGAAGGGCCGAATTACCGGATCAACGGCCGCACCGGAGAAAAGTTTGAAGCGGGCCGTTCACCCCAAGGGAGCAGCGGCCTTGATATCTACACCCTGCAAAAATTCAAGCGTTCCAACCAGGGTACCTGTATCAACCAGCATCCCATTGTCACCCGCGGCCAGAAGATTAATGCCGGCGAGGTGATTGTCGACGGCGCCTGCACCAACCGGGGCGAACTGGCCCTGGGGCGCAACGTGCTCACCGCTTTTCTGCCCTGGGAAGGATACAACTATGAAGATGCTATTTTGCTCAGCGAAAAGCTGGTTCAAGAAGATGTTTTCACCTCGATTCATATCGAAGAGTATGAATCCGAAGCCCGCGATACCAAGCTTGGTCCAGAAGAGATTACCCGCGATATACCCAATGTGGGGGAGGATGCCCTGCGCGATCTCGATGTGCAGGGGATTATCCGGATCGGCGCCGAGGTGCGCTCCGGCGATATCCTGGTGGGCAAGGTTACGCCGAAAGGTGAAACCGAGCTTACCGCCGAGGAGCGGCTGCTCCGGGCTATCTTTGGGGAGAAGGCCCGCGAGGTCAGGGATACCTCGCTGCGGGTGCCGCACGGTGAGTCGGGCATCGTAGTCGATGTAAAGGTTTTTACCCGCGAGGCGGGTGACGAGCTTTCCCCCGGGGTCAATCAACTGGTGCGTGTCTATGTGGCCCAGAAGCGGAAAATTTCCGAAGGTGACAAGATGGCGGGACGGCACGGTAACAAGGGGGTCATCGCCCGGATTCTTCCGGAAGAGGATATGCCCTTTTTGCCGGACGGGACGCCTGTTGAAATTGTTCTGAACCCCCTGGGGGTTCCTTCCCGGATGAATATCGGGCAGGTTCTGGAGACCCATCTGGGCTGGGCGGCGAAAACACTGGGGATCTATATCGCCTCCCCGGTATTTGACGGGGCGGTGGAGGACGATGTGTTTGCCACCTTCAAAGAAGCGAGATTACCGGAAAACGGCAAGGTTCTTCTTTATGATGGACGCAGCGGCGAACCGTTCGACAACGAAGTGACCGTGGGTTATGTTTATATGTTGAAACTGGCTCATCTTGTAGATGACAAGATTCACGCCCGCTCGACAGGTCCCTACTCGCTGGTGACGCAGCAGCCTCTGGGCGGTAAAGCCCAGTTTGGCGGCCAGCGCTTCGGTGAAATGGAAGTCTGGGCTCTTGAAGCATACGGGGCTGCCTACACCTTGCAGGAGATTTTAACTGTAAAGTCCGACGATGTTGTCGGGCGGGTTAAAACCTACGAGGCGATCGTCAAAGGGGAGAATATCCCCGAGCCCGGTGTTCCTGAATCGTTCAAAGTGCTGGTGAAGGAGCTGCAGAGCCTTTGCCTGGACGTTAAAGTCCTCAGTGAGGAAGAGGGCGAAGTCGAGATCCGTGAAGGCGACGACGAGGTCGATTACCGCCGTCTCGATGTAAATATCGAGGGGCTGGAAACCGGCCCCGACGACGAGCCTGAAGCTTACGTCAGGCAGAAGGACTCCGACGAAGACAACGAATCGGAGCCGGAACCGGAAGATGAAGAGCCCTGGGAAGAAGAAGCGGGCGAAAACGACGATGAAGAAAAAGAGAAAGATAAGATTTCCGAAGAGGCGGTACCTCTCTCTTATGCCGCCGTTGAAGCGGGTGAAATAGAAGAGATCTCTTTAAATCAGCTCGAAGAGATGGAGAACACGGCTGAAACAGATGATGAAGATGATCAAAACAGCGTCTCCCCCGCACCTCGAAAATTACGCAAAAAAGATTATTAACGCTTAAATCCGGCGAAAGGAGCGATTTCTTTTTGGACGTAAACAGCTTTGATGCCTTAAAGATCGGTTTGGCCTCATCTGAGCAAATCAGGGCCTGGTCCAGGGGCGAGGTGAAGAAGCCGGAAACAATTAATTACCGCACCCTTAAACCTGAGCGTGAAGGACTCTTTTGCGAAAAAATATTCGGTCCCCAGAAAGACTGGGAATGCAACTGCGGCAAGTACAAACGGGTTCGTTATCGCGGCATTGTCTGTGACCGCTGCGGGGTGGAGGTAACCCGGGCCAAGGTGCGCCGAGAGCGGATGGGTCACATTGAGCTGGCCGCCCCGGTTTCGCATATCTGGTATTTTAAAGGGATTCCCAGCCGGATGGGTCTTCTCCTGGATATGTCTCCGCGCAACCTGGAAAAGATACTTTATTTTGCTTCCTATGTGGTGATCGATCCCGGGGAAACTATCTTGAGCAAGAAGCAGCTGCTGACCGAACCGGAGTACCGCGAATATCGTGATAAATACGATCCACTATTTAAAGCCGGGAAAGGATTTAAAGCGGAGATGGGCGCCGAAGCGGTGAAGAAGCTGCTCGAAGAGATTGACCTGGACGATCTTGCCGCGGAGCTGCGCAGTGAGCTTAAAAGCTCCAGCGGTCAGAAAAAGGTGCGGGCTACCCGGCGGCTGGAAGTGGTCGAGGCTTTCCGTCAATCCGGTAATCATCCTCCCTGGATGATCCTCGATGTGATCCCGGTGATCCCGCCTGACCTGCGCCCGATGGTCCAGCTCGATGGGGGGCGTTTCGCCACCTCTGATCTGAACGACCTTTACCGCCGGGTGATCAACCGCAACAATCGCCTGAAGCGGCTTCTCGACCTGGGGGCTCCCGATATTATCGTACGCAACGAAAAAAGGATGCTCCAGGAGGCCGTTGATGCGCTGATCGATAACGGCAGGCGGGGCCGGCCGGTGACCGGTCCGGGAAACCGCCCCCTGAAATCGTTAAGCGATATGCTTAAAGGAAAACAGGGCCGCTTTCGCCAGAATCTCCTGGGCAAGCGGGTCGATTATTCCGGGCGTTCAGTGATCGTTGTCGGCCCGGACCTGAAACTTTACCAGTGCGGCCTGCCCAAAGAGATGGCCCTGGAGCTGTTCAAACCCTTTGTGATGAAGCGGCTGGTCAATGACGGACTGGCTCATAATATCAAGAGCGCCAAGCGGATGGTGGAGAAGGTCCGTCCCGAGGTCTGGGATGTGCTCGAAGAGGTGATCAAGGATCACCCCGTACTTTTGAACCGCGCCCCGACGCTGCACCGTTTGGGCATCCAGGCTTTTGAGCCGGTGCTGGTGGAGGGCCGGGCTATCCAGATTCACCCGCTGGTCTGTGTGGCCTACAACGCCGACTTTGACGGGGACCAGATGGCGGTCCACGTGCCTCTTTCCGCGGAGGCCCAGGCGGAAGCGCGGCTGCTCATGCTCGCGGCGCAAAATATTCTCAACCCCAAGGACGGCCGCCCGGTGGTCACACCGACGCAGGATATGGTTCTTGGCTGCTACTATCTCACCCTGGAGAAGGAAGACGCCAGGGGTGAGGGGCGGGTCTATATCGATCCCGAAGAGGCTCTCAGCGCTTACAGCCTCGGCTATCTGGATCTGCATGCCCGCATCTTTGTCAAGGTTTCCGGTTTTAAAGGGCGTGATTTTGTCCGGCGCAAAAAGTATCTGTTGACCACCGTCGGGAAGATCATTTTCAACGACGTTTTCCCGGTTGATTTTCCCTATATCAATAACGCAGATTTCACCGATTTCCTGCCGGAGAGAAATTTTATCCCCCTGCGTGGTTTGGACCCCGCGGAGGTTCTTAAAAAGGTGCCGCTGAACAACCCGATCAAGAAGGAGTTTCTTGGGGAGCTGGTTTTCCGCTGCTACCGCAAATACGGCAATACCAGGACGGCGGAGATCCTGGACGAGGTTAAACGGCTCGGGTTCCACTATGCCACCCGTGCCGGGGTAACCGTGGCCATTGAAGATATCGTCATCCCCCCGAACAAACAGGAGATCCTGCAACGGGCCGAAGAGCTGGTCTGGGCTACAGAAGAAAATTTCCTGCGCGGACTGATCACCGAGAAAGAACGCTACGACCGGGTTATTGAAATCTGGAGTCAGGCCAAGGACGAAGTGACCCATTCACTGATGGAGGGGCTTGACAAGTTAAATCCCATCTACATGATGGCCCATTCCGGGGCGCGCGGCAACGAATCGCAGATTACCCAGCTGGCCGGGATGCGCGGCCTCATGGCCGACCCGGCCGGGCGCATCATCGACCTGCCGATCAAGGCCAATTTCCGCGAGGGACTGACCGTGCTGGAATATTTTATCTCCACCCACGGCGCTCGCAAAGGTCTGGCCGATACCGCGTTGAAAACGGCAGACTCCGGTTACCTCACCCGCCGCCTGGTGGATGTGGTCCAGGATGTGATCATCCGCGAGGAGGACTGCGGGACCGGGCAGGGAATCAGTTTAAGCGAATACCTCGAGAATGACAATACCCTTGACGAGGCCATCGAGCGGGTCATCGGCCGTTTTACCCTGGAACCGGTCTATCATCCCGATACCGGCGAGGTTATTGTCGAGCGGGATCAGATCATTGACGAGGATACCGCCGAACAGATTGTCAAACTCGGCATTACCGAGGTTCGCTTCCGCTCGGTGCTTACCTGCCGGACCCGTCACGGGATCTGCGTCAAATGTTACGGGCGCAACCTGGCTACGGGGAAGATCGTCGATGTAGGCGAAGCGGTAGGGATCATCGCCGCGCAATCCATCGGCGAGCCGGGCACCCAGCTGACCATGCGGACCTTCCATACCGGGGGAGTGGCCGGCGACGATATCACCCAGGGGCTGCCCCGGGTGGAAGAGCTTTTTGAAGCCCGCAAACCGAAGGGACAGTCCCTGATCTCGGAGGTTTCCGGTGTGGTCGATATCCAGGAGACGCGCTACAAGCGTGAGCTGAGGGTGATTTCGGAGCATGAAGACCGGATCTACCCCGTTCCGTACGGGGCCAGGTTGAAAGTCGAAGACGGGCAGAAGGTAAACGCCGGGGATGAACTTACTGAAGGATCGATCAACCCCCATGAACTGCTGAAGGTTAAAGGGGTCCGCGGTGTGCAGCTCTATCTTCTCCAGGAGGTGCAGTGGGTCTACCGGATGCAGGGGGTCGATATCAACGACAAGCATATTGAAGTGATTATCCGGCAGATGCTGAAAAAAGTGAAGGTTGAAGATCCCGGTGATACCGATCTGCTGCCGGGAGGGATTACCGACAGCTACCTTTTCGATGAGATCAACGAGATGATCAGGGAAGAAGGAGGCCGCCCTGCCCAGGCCCGGCCCCTGCTACTGGGCATCACCAAGGCTTCCCTGGCCACAGATTCATTTCTCTCAGCGGCTTCGTTCCAGGAGACCACCCGCGTTCTCACCGATGCGGCGATCAAGGGGAAACAGGACCAGCTGCTGGGGTTGAAGGAAAACGTGATTATCGGCAAGCTGATTCCAGCGGGCACGGGGATGTCACGTTACCGGAATATCAAGGTACAGGCACCGGGTGAACCCGGAGAGCTCCTGCCCGCGGAAACCGATCTGGAGGAGGAACCGGAGGGCACTGTGGAACCGGAGAAGGTAACCGTGCCTGCTCCTGAAGAGAAGCTTCCGGCCGGGCCTGCAGCATCGTCTGAAGCTGCGGAAGTGCCCCGTTCGGAAATATAACCCGGATCAGGCAACAAATTAATTGACAACACCCGGAGCCGGTGATAGAATCTTAAAGTGCGCTTTGCAGCGGTATGTGCTTTCAGAAAGTGAGGTTGGAAGCTTTTGAGCGACACTGAACTGATGGAACAGGTTTGCCGGGCCCGGCGGAAAGTTGTCGGCACGAAGCAGACCCTGAAGGCACTGGAAAAAGGAGAAGCGGTCATGGTCTTGTTGGCTGAGGATGCCGAAGCTAAGGTAAGCGTTCCGGTGGTTGATCTTGCCGGCAGCAAAGGAGTAAAGGTGCACTATATCGAGACCATGTCCGATCTGGGAAAGATTTGCGGAATCAAGGTAAAAGCAGCTGCGGCTGCCATTATCGAGTTTTAAAGGGGGTGGACTGTTGCCGACCTTAAATCAACTCATACGCAAGGGACGCCGGAAGCAGATTCAGAAGTCCAATGCTCCGGCACTGGAGCGTTCCCCGCAGAAAAGAGGGGTTTGCACCAGGGTTTCCACGACGACACCGAAAAAACCAAACTCGGCTTTGCGGAAGATTGCCCGTGTCCGCTTGACCAACGGGATCGAGGTCACCGCCTACATTCCCGGGATCGGCCACAATCTCCAGGAGCACTCCGTGGTCCTGGTCAGGGGCGGCCGGGTGAAAGATCTGCCGGGTGTCCGTTATCACCTGGTTCGCGGCGCTTTGGATGCAGCCGGAGTAGAAAACCGGGCCCAGGCGCGTTCCAAGTATGGGGCCAAGAAACCCAGGACCAAGTAGGACTTTACCATTGTAACGATAAGGGGTGATCAGGAAGATGCCACGCAAGGGCCCTGTGGCCAAGCGGGAGATCCTCGCGGATCCTGTTTATAACAGCAAGCTGGTGGCCAAGTTCATAAACAAGCTTATGTACGACGGGGAAAAGGGAATTGCGCAGAAGATATTTTATGATGCCTTTGAAATTATCCGGCAAAAAACCGGCAAGGATCCGCAGGAGGTTTTTGAAACAGCGATTCGCAACGTATCGCCGGTGCTTGAAGTAAAGCCCCGCCGGGTCGGAGGCGCCACTTACCAGGTTCCGGTAGAGGTAACTGCCCATCGTAAAAGCATGCTGGCGATCCGTTGGATTATCTTTTTTGCCCGGAACCGGGGCGAAAAAACAATGCCGCAGCGGTTGGCGGCCGAGATTCTCGATGCTTCCAACGGTATCGGCGCAGCGATGAAGAAAAAAGAAGATACCCACAAGATGGCTGAAGCGAACAAGGCCTTCGCTCACTATCGGTGGTGATCAAGAGGTAAGACGCAAGAATATAGAAGCAAGAAGGGGCAAGAAGATAGAAGCAAGAAAGACAAGGAAGCATTCAGGTTTTTTCCTGTTTCTGATTTCTTACCTCTTGCATCTTGAATGTATCTTGAACGAAAGGAGGGAATAAAATGAGCCAGCATTTTCCACTGGAAAAGGTCAGGAATATCGGTATTGCGGCCCATATTGATGCCGGCAAAACTACGACCACCGAGAGAATACTATTCTACAGCGGCAGGTTGCACAAGCTGGGCGAGGTTCATGAGGGCACCGCGACAATGGACTGGATGGCCCAGGAGCAGGAGCGCGGGATCACGATCACCTCGGCAGCGACGACCTGTATGTGGCATGATGCCCGGATCAATATTATAGACACGCCCGGACACGTGGACTTTACCGTAGAAGTAGAGCGCGCCATGCGCGTCCTCGACGGGGTGGTGGCCATATTCTGCGCCAAGGGCGGTGTTGAACCGCAGTCCGAGACGGTCTGGCGCCAGGCTGATCGCTATCATGTGCCCAGGATTGCCTATATCAACAAGATGGACATCGTGGGAGCAGATTTCTTCAATGTGCTCCGGCAGCTCCGGGAGAAGCTGCAGGCGCAGGTGCTCCCGCTGCAGCTGCCCATCGGCGCAGAAAGTAAATTTTCAGGTGTGATCGACCTGATCCGGCAGCGGGCGATTATCTATGAAGACGATCTGGGAATTCACAGCCGCGAGGCGGAAATCCCTGTGGCGATGCGCGAACAGGCCGCTGATTTCCGGGAGCGGATCCTGGAAACCGCGGCCGAGTATGATGACGGCCTGATGGAAAAATATTTTAACGGCCAGGAGATTACGTCTGAAGAATGCTGCCGCGCTTTGCGCAAGGCGACGATCCACCATGCCCTGGTACCGGTTTTTTGCGGCTCTTCTTACCGCAACAAGGGAGTTCAACCCCTGCTGGATGCGGTAGTCACACTTCTTCCCTCCCCCATAGATGTAGGTGCGGTAAAGGGTTTTGATTTTAAAACCGGTCGGGAAGATTTTCGCCTCCCTTCCGAAGACGCTCCATTTTCGGCATTGGTCTTTAAAATCATGGTTGATCCTTTCGTCGGCAAGCTGGCCTTCGCCCGCGTCTATTCGGGGCGGTTGAAACACGGCTCGGTGGTTTTCAATGCTGCCCGGGAGAAGCGGCAGCGGATCAGCCGCCTGCTGCGGATGCATGCCAACTATCGCGAAGAGGTGGAGGAGGCCCTGGCGGGCGATATTATTGCTTTCGCCGGCCCCAAGGAGATCGGCACCGGTGATACCCTGTGCCACCTTGAAAAACCGATTGTTCTCGAAGCGATTCAATTTCCGGAGCCGGTTATCTCCGTGGCAATTGAACCGAAAACAAAGGCGGACCAGGATAAAATGAGCCTTTCGCTGCAGCACCTGGCCGAAGAAGATCCTACATTTCATATGCATACGGACACCGATACGGGGCAGACGATCATCTCCGGCATGGGAGAGCTGCATCTGGAAGTGATCGTGGACCGGCTGCTGCGGGAATTCAAAGTGCAGGCCAACGTGGGGAAACCGCAGGTGGCCTACAAGGAGACGATCAATGGCCGGGCCCGGGTCGAAGGACGCTTTATCCGCCAGACCGGCGGAAGAGGCCAGTACGGTCATGTGGTGATCGAGGTTGCACCGGCGGAGCCGGGGAAGGGTTTTCTTTTTACCAATGAAATTATCGGCGGCGCTATTCCGAAAGAATTTATTCCCGCCGTGGAAAGCGGTCTGCGTGAAGCCATGCACAACGGTGTTCTGGCCGGTTACCCGGTAACAGATGTTGAGGTGAAGCTCATGGACGGCTCTTACCACCCGGTCGATTCATCGGAACTGGCTTTTAAAATTGCCGCTTCCCAGGCATTGAAAAAGGCTTTGGCCCAGGCCCAACCGGTCCTGCTGGAGCCGATCATGAAGGTGGAGATCTCAGTTCCTGAAGATTACCTCGGTGACATACTCGGCAATTTTACCGGCCGGCGCGGCCGGATCATGGGAACGGATCGCAAGGGGCCCCTCCACATCGTCCGGGGAATTGCTCCACTTTCCGACATGTTCGGCTACACCACCGATCTGCGCTCTCTGACCCAGGGACGCGGTGTTTTCAGTATGGAATTCAACCGTTACGATGAGCTGCCGCAAAATATAGCTCAAAAAATCATAACGCAAAGTGTAGCCTATTAATTTTTGGAGGTGTTTTTGTTGGCGAAGAAAAAGTATGAACGGACCAAGCCCCACGTGAATATTGGGACCATCGG
>CAZPET010000024.1:0-12479 GCA_964585625.1 uncultured Syntrophomonadaceae bacterium | reverse complement strand
CCGGAAAACCCTGGGCGTAGCATCCCGTGGCCACGATGATCGCCCCCGGGGAGCGGCGCCTGGCGCGGCGGATGGCCTTGCGTGACTTGTGATCGCTCATGCCGGTAACGGTGCAGGTATTGATCACGTAAAGATCGGCCGGCCGGTTAAAATCGGTCACGGTGTAGCCTGCTTTTTCAAAAAGGGTCTGCAGCGCCTCGGTTTCACAAAAATTAACCTTGCACCCCAGGGTATAAAAAGCAACTTTTTTCTTTTTCATCTTGATCCCACCCCCAGATCACCCCACGCGGCCTGGATCAGGCCGATGGTTACCGCAGCGGCAGTCTCGGTGCGCAAAATGCGCGGCCCCAGGTGGACGGTGCGGGCCCCGGCGGCGGTCAGCGCCGCGATCTCCCGCATGCTGAAACCTCCTTCGGGGCCGATGAAGATAAAAACAGCCTCCTTCTCCGGAAGGGGCTGCTTCAACAAGCTTTCCAGGCCGAGCTCTCTTTCTTCCTCCCAGGGCACCACCGCTCTCTGCCCCTCCAGCAGGGCCGGCACCTGTTCAAAATCATGCACCGGGGCCACCCCGGGGAGCACGGCCCGGCGGCACTGCGCCGCCGCCGCCCGGATAATGCTGCGCCAGCGCTTCAACCGGCCTGCTTCACGCGATTTGCCGAAACGGGGGATGCTGCGCTCCGTAAAAACGGGGATAATCCGCGCCACCCCCAGCTCCGCCGCCTGGCGGATAATCAGGTCCATCTTCTCTCCCCTGGCCAGCCCCTGCAGCAGGACGATCTGCCGGGGCGATTCAGCCGCCGGCAGCGGTTCGCCAAGCCTGACATGCGCAGCTTCCGGGCCAATCGATTCCACCGTTCCCTTGAAAGCGGATCCCCTGCCGTCAGCGACAGCCACCGCGCTGTTTTTGCGCAGCCGGAGAACCCGGTAAGCATGATTCAGATCGGCCGGGTCAAGTTCAATTATCCGGCCGGCCGCCAGGGCCGGCCCTTCCTTGAAAAAATAGTGCATCTGCTCTCCTTACCCGGCCTAGTGCCCTCCGCCGAAGGCATCTTTCATCCGGTCAATAAAACCTTTTCCTTTTTCTCCCGAGGGGTCAAGTTGGGCCAGCTCCGTTAACAGCTCTTTTTCCCTCGCCGTGAGCCTTTTCGGGACAACCACGTTTACCTTTACCCGCAGATCCCCTTTTCCCATGCCGTAGAGGCGCGGCATCCCCTTTCCCCTGAGCCGGAAAACCGTTCCGGGCTGCGTTCCCTCGGGAACCTTCATCATCGCTGTCCCGTCCAGCGTCGGCACCTCCACCTCGGTACCCAGGGCCGCCAGGGCCATCTGCAGGGGAAGCTCGTAGATAAGGTCATCCTTTTCACGCCGGAAAAGCTTGTGCCGGCGAATGCCGATGACAACAAAAAGATCTCCCGGCGGGCCGCCGCGCAGCCCCGCCTCCCCGCCGCCCTGGATGCGCAGGCGGGTCCCGTGGGCCACGCCGGCCGGTATTTTTACCTCGATGGTCCGCTCGCGGACGATCCAGCCCTGGCCGCGGCACGCCGGGCAGGGCTCTTTCACCACGGTGCCCCTTCCGGAGCAGTGAAGACAGGTCTGCACGTTGACCATGCGGCCGAAGAGGGTGTCGCGGGTGACCTGCTGCTGCCCGGTGCCGCCGCAGGCGGGGCAGCTCTCGGGTTTGGTCCCGGGACGGGCCCGGCTGCCCCGGCATTCGGGGCAGGTTTCCGAACGGGGCACCCTGATCTCCTTTGTTCCGCCGCGGAAAGCATCCTCCAGGGTAATCTCGAGATCATAGCGCAGATGTTTCCCCTGCTCCGGCCCGGGCGGGCGGCGCCGTCCAAAGCCCCCCAGGCCGCCGAAGAAATCTTCAAAGATACTTTCAAACCCGCCAAAACCGGCAAACCCGTCGCCGGCGCCGGCGCCAAATCCGGAGTCATGACCGAAATGATCATAGTGCTCCCGCTTCTGGGGGTCGGAGAGAACTTCATAGGCTTCGTTGATCTCCTTGAACTTCTCTTCCGCACGGGGGTCGTCCTTGTTGAAATCCGGATGATATTTGCGCGCCAGCCTGCGGTAGGCCTTTTTGATCTCCTCCTCCGAAGCGGCCCGCTCTATTCCCAGGACCTCGTAGTAATCCCTTTTATTTTCAGCCATCTAATCTCTCATCCCCCGGGCGGGCTATTTTGTTTCATCATCTTTGATATTATAATCGGCATCAACCACATTTTCATCCTGATCCGCGGGCCGGCCTTCACCTGCCGTTCCCTGGCCCCCGCCGGCTGCGCCGGCATCTCCCGGCTGCTGCGCCCGGGCCTGCTCGTAAAGCTTCGCTGAAAGCTCGTGGAGGAAGCCGTTCAATTTCTCGGTGGCCTGGTTGATCTTATCAAGATCCTCGCCCTTGGCCGCCTCCCGCAGCTCCGCCGCCGCCTTACGCGCCTCCTCGGCTTTGGCCGGCTCGACCTTGTCGCCCAGATCTTTCAGCGATTTCTCCGCCTGGTAAGCGAGGGCGTCGGCCTTGTTGCGCGCCTCGGCCAGCTCCTGCCACTTGCGGTCATCCTCGGCGTACGACTCCGCATCGCTGACCATTTTCTCGATCTGCTCTTTGCCCAGCCCGCTGGAGGAGGTGATCGTGATATGCTGCTCCTTGCCGGTAGCCAGATCCTTCGCCGAGACATTGACAATCCCGTTGGCGTCCAGATCAAAGCTCACCTCGATCTGCGGCACCCCGCGCGGCGCCGGCGGAATCCCGTCCAGCATGAAGCGGCCCAGCGTTTTGTTGTCGGATGCGCGGGAGCGCTCGCCCTGCAGCACATGGATCTCCACGCCGGTCTGGTTGTCGGCGGCAGTGGAGAAGATCTGCTTCTTGTTTGTCGGAATGGTGGTGTTGCGCTCGATAATCCTGGTGAAAACGTTGCCCAGCGTCTCGATACCGAGAGAGAGCGGGGTCACGTCAAGCAGCAGGATATCCTTGGCCTCGCCGGCGAGCACCGCAGCCTGGTAGGCGGCGCCCAGGGCAACCACCTCGTCGGGGTTGACTCCTTTATGCGGCTCCTTGCCCAGAAGGCGGCGAATGGCCTCCTGAACGGCGGGGATGCGCGTCGAACCGCCCACGAGGATAATATCATCAATCTGCTCCGGCTTCAGGCCGGCGTCGGAGAGCGCCTGGCGGGTCGGCCCCATGGTCTTCTCAACCAGGTCGGCGGTAATCTCCTCGAACCTCGCCCGCGTCAGGGTCATCTCGAGATGCTTCGGACCCGCCTGGGTCGCGGTGATAAAGGGAAGATTGATGTCGGTGGAGGTTACCGAAGAGAGCTCCACCTTCGCTTTCTCCGCTGCCTCCTTGAGACGCTGCAGGGCCATCCGGTCCTGGCGCAGATCGATACCCTGCTCTTTCTTGAATTCATCAGCCACGTAATTCATGATCCGCTCGTCGAAGTCGTCGCCTCCGAGGCGGTTGTTGCCGCTGGTGGCCAGGACCTCGACCACGTTGTCGCCCAGTTCCAGCAGGGAGACGTCAAAGGTGCCGCCCCCGAGGTCAAAAACAAGGATCTTCTGCTCCCCTTTTTTATCGAGGCCGTAAGCAAGAGCCGCCGCGGTCGGTTCATTGATGATCCGCAGCACCTCCAGCCCGGCAATGGTCCCGGCATCCTTCGTGGCCTGTCGCTGGCTGTCGCTGAAGTAGGCCGGCACGGTCACCACCGCCCGGGTAACGCTCTCTCCAAGATAATTTTCAGCATCGGTCTTCAGCTTCTGCAGGATCATCGCCGCGATCTCCTGGGGCGTTAATTTCTTCCCGTCAATCTCTACCCGGTGCCCCGTCCCCATTTCCCGCTTGATCGAGAGGATCGTCCTCTCCGGGTTGGTGATGGCCTGTCTTTTGGCCACCTGTCCCACCAGGCGCTGGCCGTCCTTGGTAAAGGCAACCACCGACGAAGTCAGGCGGCTCCCCTCGGCGTTCGGTATTATTTCGGGTTCGCTTCCCATCAGCACAGCGATCGCCGAATTTGTCGTGCCCAGATCAATCCCTACTACTTTGCCCATCCCGGAAACCTCCTTTAAAGGTCACAACCATTATTTTTTATTTAAAGCTGACTTTGCATTACCTTAACTTTAGCATGGCGCAGAACCCGATCTTTATAAAGATAGCCTTTCTGGAGCTCTTCAACCACGCTGCCCGGGTCCCCCCCGCCCGCCGCGGTTTGCATCACTGCATCATGGTAGTGGGGGTCAAACTGCTTTCCCACGGCCTCGATCTCAACGACGCCTTCCTGCTCGAGCAGCTGCAGCAGCTGCTTCCGGATCATCAAGAGCCCCTTAAGATGAGATTCGGGGACACCCTCATCTTCACGGGCCGTCACCAGGGCCCTCTCCATATTATCAAGGACCGGCAGCAGCTTCTCCAGGAAATTGAAGAGGCCGTATGTTCTGATCTCTTCTTCTTTCATCCGGCTGATCCGGCGGAAGTTATCGAGATCGGCCTGCTTCCGCTGCACCAGGCTGACCAGCTCTTCTTTTTCACGCGCCCAGTCCGCTGCCGCGGCTTCAGTCTCCGGCCTGCCAGGAACCGTCTCCGCACCTTCATCTCCTTCCGGAGCCGCTGATTCGAGAGCGGCACCTGCGGACATTCCGGTTAAATCTTCCATATTCTCTGTGGTAACCCCGGCAACCTCTTCGGGGCTTGCCGCATCTTTCTTCTCCTTTTCCATACATGATACTCCTGTTCGTATGAGGTATGGCTACCCGGTCTCACAGATCTGAACTCAACGTCCGGTTCAGCTGGTCTACCAGGCAGCGCAAAACGGCGATAACCCACTGGTAATCCATCCTCGTCGGACCGAGTACTCCGACGGTCCCGAGGACACGCTGGTTAATTTTGTAAGCCGCTGTGATCAAGGTGCACTGGTGAATATCTTCATACTCATTTTCTGTGCCAATTTTAACCACAATCCCGTCTTCAGATAAACCTTTTTCCAAAATTTCAAATAATAGTGATTCCTGCTCGAAAAGAGAGAGCATCCGGTGAATCTTTTCCACGCTCTTGAACTCGGGCTGGTTCAGAATGTTGGTGGTTCCCCCCAGAAATACCCGGGCCTGCTGCTCTTCCCGGAGGCTTTCTTCCAGCAAGATAAAGGCCTGCTCCAGAATCTCGAGACGCCTGAAAAGATCGCGCTTCAGTTCATTGATCAGTGAAGTGGTGACCTGATCAATAGTCAGGCCGTAGAGCTTCTGGTTAAGGTAGGAGACGACCTGGTGCAGCTCGGCCGGTGAAAGGCTCTGGTTCAGCTCGATAACCTTGTTCTTGATAAAACCGCTGTCGGTTATCAGCACGACCAGCCCCCTGCTCTCGTCGAGAGGCAGGATCCGCATCTGCTGGAAAGTGCTTTTCTGAAACTGCGGGCCCATGATCAGGGAGGTCTGGTTGGTCACCGAGGAAAGAACCCTCACCGCATTGGCGATGATCTGCTCGATTTCCCGCATCTTTTCAAGGCTGAGGGAACGGCTGAGCGAGAGCTCCTCTTCATCGCTGAGTTCGTTTTTGGCCATGAGGTGATCCACGTAATAACGGTAACCTTTCTGAGAAGGAATCCGCCCGGCAGAGGTGTGCGGCTGCTCCAGATAGCCCATCTCTTCAAGGTCGGCCATTTCGTTGCGTATCGTCGCCGAGCTGAGCCCGATGCGATAAGATCTGGCCACGGTCCGCGAACCGACCGGGTCAGCCGTCCGGATATGGCTGGCCACAACGGCGTGCAGGATCCGTTTTTTCCTTTCATTAAGAGACTCCACCTGACATCCCCCTCTGCTGCTAAGTTAGCACTCCCGGATGACGAGTGCTAACTTTCTCTATCAAAATATCATCCGGCCGGGGTTTTGTCAAGGATCTTACCCGTGTAAAATTGCCTCGGAGCGATCAAGCAGTTTGTCCCACCATTGTTTTAGCGCAGCGTAGAATTCGCCGGCATGAAGACGCGCCGCCCGGCCGGCAAAGGTGACCAGCAGCGCCCCTTGCGGGCCGATCCGGATCGAGAAAGCCTCATGCCTGCATTCACGGGCCAACAACCCGGTCATGCTCAGCTCGACCAGGTTCAGGCCGCCGTAGACCAGGATGGTAACCAGCAGCAGGATCGCCAGCGAGATGGCAAGTTCGCGCATTGCGATATGCTCCCTTCCGATACAGTCGCTCTTATTAACATTTACGGGAAGGGTTTGGAATATTCAATCCTGCATAAAAAAGATGTAGTAGGTGCGGGCTAAAGCCTCGGCGAGATAGGGAAGGGAGAGCAGCGCCTCATCGATGCTGTTTTCGTGGCCTCCCACTTCAATGAGGATCGCATAAGGGTGCAGGTCCTGGTTGTAAATGAAATCCTGCTGAAGAATGCCCCGGGAGAGGCCCGGTGCAACCGCTTCGAGCTCATATTGCAGGCGCATGGCAAACTCGAGGTTCTTTTCACCACCCGGGTTACGAGTGCCGTGAACCAGAAGAATCCTGGCCAGATCCTTGCCTCCCAGGGTGGTCGTGGTCTTGGCCCGGGCGACACCGTCCCGGTGCAGATCGATGACCACTTGGATTCCACTATTTTCGATAAGTATTTTCTCGATTACCGGGCGGGCTTTGGTATAGGCATAACGCCGCGGCAGATCATAAACACCGCGGTGGTGGAGCACCTGCAGGCCGTAGTTTTCTTCAAGCAGCCGCGCCAGCTCCTCTCCTGCCGTGACGATGGAGCGGCCGGCTGACGCAGATTCCCCGGAACCGGCGGTAAAGGCTTCGCTGGCATGGGTATGGTAAAGCAAAACCGGCGCTTCACCGTAACCGGGAACGGGAAAGGGGAACAGTGAGCCTCCCCAGGGAGGTTCTGCCGGATCCGGAGAATCAGGCTGGGAATCCGGCGGACTGCCGCCGGGATCGGCTGAAGAGGGCGGGTAGATCACCGGTAAAGAGACCCGGGTCCCCGCTCCGAGCTCCAGGTCCAATACAGAGCAGGGGTCGCGGGGATCGATGCCGGTCAGGGAACGCACCGCCGTACAGAGCGCTCCATAGATCTGATTGCCGCCGGAGACGGCGGGCGGCTCCAGTCCGGGGATTTCATGCCCCAGGATCTGCTGCAAAAAGCGCAGATAAGAGCTCTCTGCCGCCTGTTCTGCCGGGTGTCCACCGGCTGATTCATCCGGATACGGTGTCGGCTGCAGAGCCGGACGGCGGAGCAAGCCACCGTACATTAGCGCCAGTAAAATCATGATCAGCGCGGCAGCAGCGAGCGTCTTTCGCCGCCGCGCCATATCCGGCAGCGCCTTCTCCCGCTGCCTCCGTTTGGCCCTGACAAAAACGTAAGTCCGGCCCCGGCTTCTTTTCTCCGGCACGTTCCGCCGGTAAACCGGGCTCGTCCGGCCCGGCTTCCCTGTGACCGCTCTCCGGTTCAATAAATCTCCCCCGCCGGCTGTAGAATATTAAAATATATGCCGGGAGGGAAAATTTATGCGCCAGGCCGAAAAGGAGAGCTCAGGACCGGGCCTCCTTTTCCCCGGCCAGGTAGCGGTTGATCGCATCCTGCAGCGCATCGGCGGCCAGGTTGGAGCAGTGCATCTTTAGCGGAGGCAGCCCCCCGAGCTCGCCGGCGACATCTTTGTTCGTCACCCGCCGCGCCTCTTCCAGGGTCTTCCCTTTGACCATCTCTGTAAGCATGCTGCTGCTGGCAATGGCGGCGCCGCAGCCGAAAGTCTGGAATTTGATATCGGCGATCCTGTCCCCTTCGATTTTCAAATAGATCTTCATCGTATCACCGCATTTGAAACTCCCCGACTCGCCGATGACATCGGCGTCCGGCATCTCTCCGACATTGCGCGGATTCGTAAAATGATCGATTACTTTGTCATTGTACATGGATCAGGGCCTCCTTTTTCAACTTTGCCGGGGGTAAAGCGCCGACATCTTGCGCAGCCTTTCCACAAGCGGCGAGATCACCGCCAGGAGATAATCCACATCGGCATCGCTGTTCCCCCGGCCCAGGGTCAGCCGGAGGGAACCGCGGGCGATCTGGTGCTCCAGCCCCATGGCCAGCAGGACATGCGAGGGCTCCAGGGAACCGGAAGTGCAGGCCGAGCCGCTGGAGGCGGCGATCCCTTCCAGGTCCAGCCCCAGGAGCAGCGCTTCACCCTCAATATAATTGAAACTCACGTTTACATTGCCGGGCAGGCGGGCGGAGGGGTGCCCGTTGAGCACGACATCGCCCATCCCGAGGAGCCCCTCGATGAGCCTGTCGCGCAGCGCCTGCAGATGCCCGATTTTTCGGGGCATTTCTTCTGTGGCCAGCTCCAGGGCCCGGGCCAGCCCGACGATGCCGGCGACATTCTCGGTGCCCGGACGCAGCTTCCGCTCCTGGCCGCCGCCGCGGTAGAGCGGCGCCACGGGGATATTCTTACGCACGTAGAGGGCGCCCACCCCCTTGGGGCCGTTAAACTTGTGCGCGGAAAGGGAAAGCAGGTCAATATCCATCTCGCGCACATTCAGGGGAATCTGGCCGGCCGCCTGGACGGCGTCGGTGTGAAAAATGATCCCGCGCTCCCGGGCCAGGGCCCCAATCTCGGCCACCGGCTCAATGGTCCCCACCTCGTTGTTGGCCGTCATGATCGAGATGAGAAATGTCTCCGGCGTCAGCGCCTGTTTTATTGTCTCCAGGTCGACCATGCCGTACCGGTCCACCGGCAAAAATGTCACCTTGAAACCTTCATCTGCCAGCTCCTTGCAGACATCGAGGACGGCGTGGTGCTCTATCGAAGAGGTGATCAGGTGCCCCTTTTTCTTTTGCCGCCGCGCCGTACCCTTGATGGCGATGTTGTTCGCTTCGGTTCCTCCCGAGGTGAAGAAAATTTCATCCGGCCCGGCGCCCAGCGCCAGGGCTGTTTTTTCACGCGCCAGGGCAACCGCCGCCCGGGCTTCCCGGCCAGGAGAATGCAGGCTTGAAGGGTTACCGTACTTATCCTGGAGGTAGGGAAGCATCGCTTCCAGAGCCTCTTCACGCAGCGGCGAGGTGGCCGCATGATCCAGGTAGATTTGCCTTTTTGGCAAAGCGTTGACCTCCTTATGAACCATTGTTCTATTTAACCAATGGTTCCGGTTTTGATCCAATCAGATCGTCCAGGTAAACGCTGTCAAGAACCTCATTGATCCGGTCTCTCAGCTTTTCCCAGACATGGCGAGTCCGGCAGGCCTCGCCGCGGTGGCAGCACGGCTCCCGGCTCTCATTTTCGGCCAGGCAGTTCACCGGAGCGATCGGTCCTTCCACGGCGCGGACTATATCGCCGACATTGATTTGCTCCGGCGGGCGCGCCAGGTAATAGCCCCCCCGGGCTCCCCTGACACTCCCGACCAGGCCGGCCTTGCGCAGATCGGGAAAGATCTGCTCGAGAAATTGAAAAGAAATCTCCTCGCTGCGGGCAATCTCCCGCAGAGGAAGCGGACCCGATCGATCGTGAAGGGCGAGCACGGCCATGGCCCTGACACCGTATTCCACCCTGGCTGATAGCTTCATGAAATCGCCCCCCGTCAAATCCCGACTAAAATACTCGGAATTACATTCTAAAAAAATAAACCTGCTCTCTGCAGAAAAGAATAGCACCGCTTTTCGTCACTGTCAAGACCCCGGGAGAGACCCTTCTAGTAATTAACTAATTAACTAAAGAAGGGACTTCCCCCCTGGAGGTATCCGCTCTCGTGGAGCAACAGACCGGGTGAAGTCCCTTCCCACTGGTATAATATGCTCAGGCGGCAAAAAAGATTCTTGATTTTGATTGTTATCCTGAGCGAAGCGAAGGAACTCAGGGACAGGCAAAATTGACCCGCGGGGCCTCTTCTGCTATAGTTTAGCCAATTCACGAAGGATAGAAAAAGAGGAGGAAGGCAGCATGGCAGAGCATCTGACATCAAAAATTCTAAAAGCACACCTTCTCTCCGGCCGGCTGCGGCAGGGAGAGGAGATCGCCATCCGCATCGACCAGACATTAACCCAGGATGCCACCGGCACCATGGCTTATTTGCAGTTCGAGGCATTGGGCATCGAGCGGGTCCGCACCGAGCTTTCGGTAAGCTACGTCGATCATAACACCCTCCAGGGCAGCTTTGAGAACGCCGACGATCACCGTTACCTGCAATCGGCGGCGGCCCGCTACGGGATCCACTTTTCCCGCCCCGGCAACGGGATCTGCCACCAGGTTCACCTGGAGCGATTCGGCGTCCCGGGAAAGACTCTTCTCGGCTCGGACAGCCATACGCCTACCGGGGGCGGTCTCGGCATGCTGGCCATCGGCGCGGGGGGGCTGGATGTGGCGGTGGCCATGGCCGGCGGCCCGTTCCACCTGAACGTTCCGGAGGTGCTCCGGGTAAACCTGGTTGGAGAGCTGTCTCCCTGGACCGGAGCGAAAGATATTATTCTCGAGCTGCTGCGCCGCCTCACGGTCAAGGGAGGAGTCGGCCGGATCATCGAATACGGCGGCCCCGGAGTAGCCCAACTGACAGTCCCGCAGCGGGCCACGATCACGAATATGGGCGCGGAGCTGGGGGCAACCTCCTCGATTTTCCCAAGCGACGAGGAGACGCGCCGTTTTCTCGTATCCCAGGGGCGGGGAGAAGCCTGGAGAGAGCTGCAGGCCGATCCCGGCGCCGTTTATGACGAAGAGATCACCCTCGACTTAAGCAAACTTGAACCGCTGGCGGCCTGCCCGCACAGTCCCGACGCGGTCAGGCCAATCCATGAAATCGGTCCTCTCCCCGTGGACCAGGTCGCCATCGGCAGCTGCACGAATTCTTCATTTCAGGATCTTCTACTGGCCGCGGAAATCCTGGACGGTAAAACCGCTCACCCGCGGGTCAGCCTGGTGATCGCTCCCGGTTCGCGCCAGGTTCTATTGATGCTGGCGCGCAGCGGCGCCCTGGAGAAGCTGATTGCCGCGGGGGCAAGGATCCTCGAGCCGGTCTGCGGCCCCTGCATCGGGATGGGGCAGGCTCCCCCTTCGGGAGGTTTATCGGTGCGCACTTTCAACCGCAACTTCCGCGGGCGCTGCGGCACCGCAGACGCCTCGGTTTACCTCACCGGCCCGGCGGCGGCGGCGGTAAGCGCCCTGCACGGCCGGATCACCGATCCCCGTGAATTGGGAGATTTCCCGGAGCTGCCTGCAGCCCCGCCGCCGGTGATCGACGACCGCATGATCATCAGCCCTCCCGGGGACGGCAGCGGGGTGGAGATTATCCGCGGGCCCAACATCAAGCCGCTGCCTCTAAACAGCCCTCCGGCTGACGATCTTTCCATGACCGTTCTGCTGAAAGCAGGGGACCATATCACCACCGACCAGATCATGCCGGCAGGGACCAAAATTTTGCCTTTGCGCTCCAATATCCCCGCGATCAGCGAATTTGTTTTCGCCCCGCTGGACGAGAGCTTCTCCCGGCGAGCCCGGGAAGCCGGCAGCGGGCTGGTGGCTGGCGGAGAGAACTACGGCCAGGGCTCGAGCCGGGAGCATGCCGCCCTGGCGCCGATGTATCTCGGGATCAAGGTTGTCCTGGCGAAGTCCTTTGCCCGGATCCATCATACCAACCTTGTCAATTTCGGGATCATCCCCCTGATCTTTGAATCTCCTGATGACTACGAGAAATTGCAGCAGGATGACATCCTGGTGATTGGCAGGCTGCAGGAACAGCTCGACAGGGGGAGCGTCACCGTCACCAACCGGACGCAGGGGTACACTTTCACGGCGCGGCATGAACTTTCTCCGCGCCAGGTCCGGGTAATCAAGGCCGGCGGGCTGCTCCTGGAGGTTAAAGGTTAGCAATCGTAGGGGCGGGGTTCCATCCCCGCCCGCATATCGGATGCAATCGTAGGGGCGGGGTTCCATCCCCGCCCGTGCATCGGATGCAAGGGCGACCACATATTGCAGGAGGCAACTCGTTGCACCAGAACCTAGCCGGGTACCCCGTACCCCTGTCTAGTGTACGCAACGGCGACAGCGCCGGCAAAGGGCGGTTCGTGGGTCATGGAGAGGGTGATCCCGCTGATCCCTCTCTCCGCGGCCAGGCGGGCGGCAATCCCCGAAAGCCGCACCTGCGGCTGCTTCCCCGGCGGAGCGATGATCTCGACCTCCTGCCATGACGCCGGGCCGGGGCCGCAGCCGATTGCTTTCAAAACCGCCTCCTTGGCGGCAAAACGGGCGGCCATCGCCGGGAAGAGGGCCCGCCGCGGCATGAGCAGGGAGAGCTCGGCGGTGCTGAAAAGCCGCCTCAGAAAACGACGCGGGCGGCGGCGGTAGGCCCGCTCGATCCGCGCGATGGAAACCAGGTCGACCCCCACACCGGCAACCATGGAACCACACCTTTCCAAATTTATCTTGTTCAAATATACCTCAATCCCGGGCGGCAGTCCAATATACCTTTTTAAATTTAATTTTTCTTTATCTTGCATTTGTCCTGATAATATGTTAATGTCGAATCGAAA
>CAZPET010000023.1:0-12646 GCA_964585625.1 uncultured Syntrophomonadaceae bacterium | reverse complement strand
CAACCCCGGAAGACCTAGAAAATCTTTGGAACTACTATAACGGTCGTTACTGGGTACAAAACGTGGTTAAGGACAAGAACAATGTGTCATACAAATATTATTCCGAAGAAAAACATGAGAATCTTGGATTCGATGTTCATGAAAAAAGCGTTTTTGAAAAATACGTAGATAACCACTTAGTCTGGAGTGTAGAATTCAGCGATTTCAGGATAGAAAATTATGCAGTCTTGGACGGAAAAATTATTGTATACGGTCAATCGCCAATATATTCAAGCCTACAATACAGGTATGCATATATTGCGTTGATTGATCATGACGGAACAATTCTGTGGGAAACAAAGCTCGAGAACGGATTTAAAAATGAATATATCGGTGCGATTCTGCCTGCAGATGAAAAAATCGTCGTGTTCAGCAGAGGCGACTATAAGTACCTTTGCCTGAGCGAATACGATCTAAACGGAAATGCCCTGAGTTTTCATAAAACTGAAGTAGGCAACTATGGAATCTGGAACGCTGCGAAGCTGGGAGACGATTATATCGTTCAGCTCGGAAGCTATACTACAGACCAATCCCGCATTGTTAAAGTAAGCAGAGACGGGGTGATCATGGATTCGTTTGCCTATGGCTCGGATGACAGTTATTACTATATTACGGATATGATTGAGTATAACGGCTGCATGTATCTCAGCGCATATTCCGTTCCGGTACTTGAGAACGAAGAAAACAATGCCGGTGGTCGCTATGATATTGCGGCGGTCCTGAACTATATTTTCGACAATCAGATGCTTAATATCTCAAACGAAGAGTTGACCAAACTGGTGCGGGATAATTTCACGGCTGTGCTTCTGGTATGTAATCCTGCATCAGGTATACCGCAGGAGTTCTATTCGGTCAAAGGTTCACTCGGCGGGAAACTCGCTTTAAGCGACTCAGATAAACTTTCATGGGATGTCGAAAGCATCACCAACACATTTTTTTCGCCAGGGACATCCGCGTTTACGATTGGCGGCGCAAGCTATGTGTACAGGTATACCTTCGACGAAAACGGTACTATACTGAGTCAGGAAAAGACCGGAGAAATCGCGCAGTTCTTGCGCTGACATCACGCAGTGGATTATCTGTATTTGCAATCCAAGGTGCTCTACGTTGAACTGCGTAGGGCACCTTGTTCGATTTTCAACAAGTTCCTGAAAAGCATCGGTGAAGCATAACAAATATAATTACACCAAGTACGTCAAAAACCCCGTGTTGTCAACGGCTTGGAGCTTTGCCCCCCTTTCCAACTGTAAAAGTCGCGCTGTTTGGAGCGGTTACAATCTCGCTGATCGGCATCGTGCTGATCATAATGTTGACCTGATTGATCTTACCGAGCCTGACACTATCCTTTAAAACTGCGGCTAAAAATGCCCGCGGTTTTTTATGCTATAATTGATTTACAGGAGAATTGGTTAAAGGAAGGGACAGGTTTGAGCGGTTTTCTGATCTCGCTGGAGGGGATTGACGGATGCGGTAAGACCACCCAGGCCCGCCTGTTGAAGGAGCGGCTGGAGCGGGAAGCGATCCCCCATCTGCTGGCCCGCGAGCCCGGCGGCACCGCCGCCGGGGAGAAGATCCGCCTGCTGCTGCTGCAAAAGGGGCATTCTCTGACCAATGATGCAGAAATTTTACTCTACATGGCGGCGCGGGCGGAGCTTGTCGCCACTGTGATCGAGCCCGCGCTCGCTGCGGGGCAGGTGGTGATCTGCGACCGCTATATTGATTCGAGCGTCGCCTACCAGGGATATGGCGGCGGCGGCGACCGGTCCTGGATCCGCGCGCTCAACGAAAAAGTAACCGGGGGGCGCCGGCCCCACCTGACCCTTTTATTCGATCTCTCTGTTGAAGAGGCCCTCCGCCGCCGCGGCAGCGGAGGCGATCGCATTGAAGAGCGGGATCTTTCCTATCACCGGCGGGTGCGCCAGGGTTACCTGGCTGTCGCCGCCGCAGAGTCCGCGCGGGTAATCTTGATCGGTGCCGACGCCCCGGCGGAGCGGCAGCACCGGGCCGTCTGGATGAAGGTGCAATCTCTTCTCGGTCCCGCTTTGGGAAAAGGAGGGCCTGATGAGCCTTAAAGATCTGCACGGCCAGGCAGAGCTGCGGCACGCTCTTGCCGGAAAGCTTTCTGCCGGTGAGGTCAGCCATGCAGTGCTTCTCTGCGGTCCTCCGGGCAGCGGAAAAAAGAGCTGGGGACTGGCGCTGGCCGGGGCGCTGCTCTGTCCCGGGCGGGAAAATGCGGAGGCCTGCGGCCGCTGCCGCTCATGCCGCCAGTTCCAGTCGGGCAACCATCCGGCTTTATTCCATATCCAGCCGCAGGGCCGCCGGTTGGGGATAGATCAGATTCGCCGCATCCGGGGCAGTTTTTACCTGGAAGGCGGCAACCGGGTCTGCCTGATCGAAGAAGCGGAGCAGATGACCCCCGAAGCCTGCGCTTCGCTCTTGAAAATATTGGAGGAGCCGCCTCCCGGCCTTTACTTTGTTTTGCTCACCGGCCGGCCGCAACGGCTGCCCGGCACTATAGTTTCGCGCTGCCAGCGTTTTACGCTGCATCCTTTAAACAGCGCCGAGATCCTGGAGCTGTTGAAGCAGAAAAAGGAACTTTCTCCGGAGAAGGCGCTCCTGCTGTCGCGTTTGAGCAAGGGGCTGCCGGGGCTGGCCTTGAGGCTGGCTGAGGATCCATCTTTCGAGGAGCGGCTTGCGGAGGCGTCGGAGCTGGCCTACAACCTGGCGGCGGGGAGGCAGTCTTCACGGGAGATCCTTTCCCTTGCCGAATTGCTGGCCGGCAAGGAGGATCTTGCTTTCTTCCTGGAGCTGCTCTACCTCTTCTACCGCGACGGCTTGATTTACCTGCTTTGCGGCAACGAGGCGCTGCTGGTGAGCCCGGCACAGGCTTCGCGCTGGGCAGCCGGAGCGGTCACCCCCGTTGCCCTGGAAGGGGCCATGGCCCTGCTCCAGAAACTGATCCAGGAGCTCGGCGCGACCAATGTAAACCGCAGGCTTGCTCTCGAGGGGACGTTGTTGCAATTGAAAAGGAGGTTTGCCTGATGCCCAAAGTAATCGGAGTCCGTTTTCGCCGGGCGGGAAAGGTCTATCACTTTGACCCCGGCGAGATCAAGATAGAGCCGGGAGCCAATGTCATCGTGGAGACAGCCCGCGGGCTGGAGATGGGTGAAGTTGTATATGGTGAGAAAGAGCTGCCGGAAAGTGAACTGGTGATGCCTTTAAAGAAAGTGCTGCGCCTCTCCGGCGACGCCGATCACCGCCAGGTGGCGGAAAACAAGAAAAGGGAGGCGGAGGCGCTCCCCAAATGCCAGGCCCAGATTGAACGTCATGGCTTGAATATGAAGCTTGTGGGTGCGGAGTATACTTTCGACCGCAGCAAGATCATCTTTTATTTTACTTCGGACGAGCGGGTTGACTTTCGCGAGCTGGTCAAAGATCTTGCCGCCATCTTCAGGACGCGAATCGAGCTGCGCCAGATCGGTGTCCGCGATGAGGCCAAGCTTAAAGGGGGCATCGGTCCCTGCGGGCGCAGTTTCTGCTGCGCCAGCTTCCTCGAAGACTTCGCCCCGGTTTCGATCCGCATGGCCAAGGGTCAAAACCTCTCCCTCAATCCAACCAAGATATCCGGTGTTTGCGGCCGCCTGATGTGCTGCCTGCGCTTCGAGATGAGCGCTTACGAGGAGGCGCGTGAAGAGATGCCCCTGCCCGGGGAAGAGGTGCTGACGCCCGACGGGGAGGGGCAGGTTACGGGGACAGATCCGGTAAAAAAGATAGTCCAGGTAAAGCTCCGTGAGTCGGGACGCACCAGGGAATTCCCGGCGGAAGAGGTCGATCGGCCGTAAAAAGAAGCCGGATCATATTATGATCCGACTTCCAGGTCCGGTCCCCGGCCTATATTTAGTCGGCGGCCAGCTGTTTAATGCACTCGTAGCAAACGATCCGGTTGTTGAAGTGCTTGACGTTGTCTGCATTGCCGCAGAAGATACAGGCAGGTTCATATTTTTTCAAAATAATTTTTTCCCCGTCGACGTAAATTTCCAGGGCATCTTTTACGTCAATTCCCAGCGTCCGCCGCAATTCAATCGGAATAACCACTCTGCCCAGCTCGTCTACCTTGCGCACAATCCCTGTTGATTTCAAATTCCAGTTCCTCCTTTTTTCTACAACATGCGACATTTTATGCGTGATGACATTATACCAGTAATTGACATGGTAAGTCAACTATCTTTTTCCGATATATTGCTAGCTTTACAAGAAATTATTTATTGAACAGTCCCTTTTCTTGACATGAAGGGCGGTTTTGGTATAATAGCGTCATCGTACAGCTTGCCGGAGGAGGTTTATTTATGGCGGGCAAAAATTCATTTTATATCACCACGCCGATTTATTACCCCAGCAACAAGCTGCATATCGGCAATGCTTATACTACCGTAGTGGCCGATGCCATGGCCCGCTTTAAAAGACTCACCGGTTGTGAAGTCTGGTTTCTCACCGGAACCGATGAGCACGGCCAGAAAATAGAGCGCGAGGCTGCCGCGGCGGGGAAAAAGCCGGAGAAATTTGTTGGTGAAATTGTTACCTGGATCAAAGAGCTCTGGAAAGAGCTCGATATCTCTTACGATGACTTCATCCGTACCACCGAGCCGCGCCATTACGAAAAAGTACAGCAGATCTTCACCCGTTTTTATGAGCAGGGCGATATTTACAAGGGAAAATACGAAGGATGGTACTGCACTCCCTGCGAGGCTTACTGGCAGGAGCGGGAGCTGCAGGACGGGAAATGCCCGGACTGCGGGCGCCCGGTCGAGCTGATCGCCGAAGAGGCTTACTTTTTCCGGATGTCACGATATGCCGGGCGGCTGCTGGAGCATATCGAAACTCATCCCGAATTCATCCTGCCTCCCTCGCGTAAAAATGAGATGATCAATAATTTTCTGCGACCGGGTCTGGAGGATCTCTGTGTTTCCAGGACCTCTTTCGACTGGGGCATCCCGGTTCCCTTTGATCCTGACCATGTGATCTATGTCTGGCTGGATGCGCTGAGCAACTATATCACCGCCCTCGGTTACGGTGAAGCGGAAGGCGAGAAGATGGCCCGTTTCTGGCCGGCCGATGTACAGCTCATCGGCAAGGATATCCTGCGCTTTCATACGATTTACTGGCCGATATTCCTCATGGCTCTGAATCTGCCGCTGCCGCGCACGGTGTTCGGGCACGGGTGGCTGCTGTTGCAGGAAGGGAAGATGTCGAAGTCAAAGGGCAACGTGGTTGATCCCATGGTTCTCTCCGGCCGCTACGGCTCCGACGCGGTGCGCTATTTCCTGCTGCGGGAGATCCCCATGGGGCAGGACGGGGTTTACAGCCTGGAGGCGCTGATCAAGCGGATCAATACCGACCTGGCCAATGATCTGGGCAACCTGGTCAGCCGGACACTGACGATGGTGGAGCGTTATTTTGACGGGATCCTGCCGGAGCCGGTTCCTCCGGCGGCGGAAAGCGATGCCGTGCTGCAGAGGTTGGCCCTGCAGACGCCGGCGGCGATGGAGAGATACATGGGTGACTTGAGGATCCACGAGGCGCTGGCCGCGCTCTGGAAGCTGGTCCGGCGCAGCAATAAATATATCGATCAAAACAGCCCCTGGGAGCTGGCCCGGAACCCGGCGGGACGGGAGAGGCTGGGGACAGTTCTCTACAACCTGGTGGAGAGCATCAGGTTTATCGGGGTGCTGCTGGAACCGTTCATGCCGCGCACGCCGGATAAAATCTGGAGCCAGCTCGGGCTGCAGGCAGAAGCCGTATCCCGGGACTGGGCCAGCCTGCAGCAGTGGGGGCGGATCAAACCGGGAACCGTGGTTCGCCGGGAGGAGGATCTTTTTCCCCGCCTGAACCTGGGCCGGGAGCTGCATCGCGATGCACTTCGGGAAGATGCCGTGGAAAAGAAAGACCGGGAGCAGTCCAAAAAGAAAGAGGCTGCTCCGCAAAAAACCGCTCAGCCTGAAGAAGAGCAGGCCGGCCTGATTACCATCGATCAGTTTGCCAGGGTAGATCTGCGGGCGGTGACCATTGTCGCCGCATCCGCCGTGGCCGGTACCGATAAGTTGCTGCAGCTGACCGTGGATCTCGGCGCGGAGGGGCGGCGCCAGGTTGTGGCCGGGATTGCCGGATATTACCGCCCCGAGGAACTACCCGGCCGGCAGGTCCTTTTTGTGGCCAACCTGAAGCCGGTGAAGCTGCGGGGTGTTCTTTCCCAGGGGATGCTCCTCGCGGCGGAGGACGAACAGGGAGGATTGGCCCTGACAACGCTCGACCGGCCGCTGGCTTCCGGGAGCAGGGTGCGCTGAGGTTGGCCCGGCTGATCGATACCCACGCCCACCTGAATTTCCCCCAGTTTCAGGCTGACCTGGCACAGGTGCTGGCCCGGGCCCGCGAAGCCGGGGTCGGCATGATCATCAATGTGGGCAGCGACGAGGCCAGTTCCGAAGCGGCGGTGGCGCTCAGTGAAGCTTACCCGCAACTGTGGGCGGCCGTGGGGGTCCACCCGCATGCGGCCGCAGGAGTCTCTCCCCGCTACCGGTCAAAACTGGCCGGCCTGGCGGCAAACCGGCGGGTGCTGGCGATTGGCGAGATCGGCCTTGATTTCTACCGCGACCTGTCGCCGCGCGATATCCAGGAGCAGGTTTTTCGGGAGCAGCTCGAGCTGGCCGCGGAACTGAATAAACCGGTGATTATCCACAGCCGGGCGGCTCATTCAAAGACGCTTCAGGTATTGCGCGAAATGAGGCCGCCGCGGGCTGGAATAGCCCACTGTTTCTCCGGCTCCCCAAAGGATCTGGCTGCTTTTCTGGAACTTGGTTTCTACATCTCCATCGCCGGTCCGGTAACCTATCCCCGCTCGCACGATCTGCGGGCTCTGCTCAAGGAGATCCCGGCCGACCGGCTGCTGCTGGAGACAGATGCTCCGTACCTCTCCCCACTCCCCCACCGCGGAAAACGCAATGAACCTGCGTTCATCAAGGCAACTTATGAACGGGTGGCCCTGGCTCTGGAGATGGAGCTGGAGTCTCTCGCCCGCCTGGTGCAAACCAATGTAACCCGTCTCTTCTGGCCATAAAATCAGTCATGCATCCGGGTATATCTGAATACATATAATAGAATAGAGCCACAGATAGAGACAGAAATCAGGAGAGGGGGAAGAGGGATGATCGGCCTTGGTTTTTCCAGCAGTAAAGCCGGGAAAGCGGGGCTCTGCCTGCTTGCCCTGGCGGCGGCCTCCGGCGGGCTGTTCATGCAGCGGGGCTTTCGGGCGGCGGAAGAGGTCGAAGTCGAAAGCTGCGACAGCTTCCTCGAAAAAAAAGAGATCGCCCTGGGCCGGGCGGAACACCGGCAGGCCCTGCTTATCTGCCCGCCGCCGCAGCCCCCCGAAAAGCTGCGCCCGGCGGAAGCGATGCCTTCGCGGGGAGAGCGCCCGTCCAGCGTGCTGCAAGGCCTGGCTTCCTGGTACGGGGGAGCGGATGGCATGCACGGAGCGCTTACGGCCAGCGGGGAGCAGTTTGATGAGACCGCCCTTACGGCCGCCCACCGCACCCTGCCGTTTGGGACCAGGGTCCGGGTAACCTTTTTGAAAACCGGCAAAAGTGTAATTGTCCGCATCAACGACCGCGGACCGTTTATTGCCGGACGCACCATTGATCTATCCCGCGCCGCTGCAGTGGAGATCGGTTTGCAGCCTTACGGTGTGGGTACGGTAACAATCGAGATCTTGCCGTAGTTGCGAGGATTGCCCTCGCCCGGCTAACTGAGAAGAAAAAGGGGCTCCCTGTTTCAGGGAACCCCTTCTTTGAACTTGAAATTTTCTTAGAAGGTAAAAAGCTCGATGCCTCCGGAAACGTAAAGTTCGATCCCGGTGATGTACTTGGCCTCCTCTGAAGCCAAAAAGACCACGGCGTGCGCTATGTCCTCGGGCTCACCCGGGCGGCGGAGGGCAGTCCGGGCAATCATCCGCTCGTTCATTTTGGGATTGCCCATTTTCCAGGCCTCGGTGCCGATAATCCCCGGGACAATGGCATTGGTGTTAATCTGGTAGCGGGCACCCTCCAGGGCCAGGCTTTTGGTCAGGCCGATGACGCCTGCTTTTGTGGACGAGTAACTGGCCTGGCCGAAGCCGCCCATGGTTCCGGCCACCGAAGCCATGTTGATGATCCGCCCCCAGCGCTGTTCTTTCATGTACGGCCAGACCGCTTTGGCGCAGTTGTAAGCGCCGGTCAGGTTGATCCGCAGGTCGCGTTCCCAAAGAGCTTCGTTTTGGTTTTCAATGGTGGCGACATGATCCAGCATTGCGGCGTTGTTCACCAGGATGTCAATCCGGCCGAACTCTTTTACCACCCCGGTAATAACCCGGGTCACCTGTTCCCGATCCGTGACATCCATTTTAAAAACGGCGGCACGGCGTCCGAGCCGCCGGATCTCTGCCGCGGTTTGTTCAGCGTAAACCACGCCCCGATCCCTTAAAACCTGCCCCACGACAGTGGATTGAAGCACCTTTTCATCTGCGTCACTTTCCAGAAGGATATCGGTAATTACGACATCCGCTCCCGCCCGGGCCAGCGCCAGGGCGTCAGCCCGTCCAATGCCGCGTGAACCGCCGGTGACCAGGGCTACCTTTCCTGCGAGGCTGAACATCTGCTGCCCGCTTCTCAGCCGAGCAGGCTTTGCAGCTTCATCGCCAGGGACATATCGCCTTTTACCTTCAGCTTGCCGGCCATAAAGGCGGAGGTGGCGTTAAGCTTCCCATCAAGCAGGCTGTCAAAATCATCGGCAGACATGGTAATGGTAATATTGGCGCTGTCAGAAGCTCCTTCGACCAGATCGGTTGCGCCGTCGGCCACCTTTACATGAAAGACTCCGCCGTTATCTCCGGAAAGGTCAAACTGGTATACTGCATTCATCCCTTTGATCTTGGCCGGATCCGCGCCCTCCAGTTTTGTGCGCAGGTTTCCGACAATATCCTGAAAGCTTGCCATCTAATAAAACGCCTCCTTGAAAAATTTTGGTTCTTCCTGCTTCCATACGCTTGATCTTCGAAAAGCTTTTCCTTTGGAGCGGCAGGCCTCCTTTCCGGAAAAGGATTGCTTAACTAGATTAAATATTGCTTTGGTTAAGTTTATTATAAAGCATTGGGCCCATTTTGTCATTATTTTTTTTAATTTTTGCCTTGCCGGAATATATCGATGGCATAAGTGTCAATTGTTCAGGCTAGACTAAATATTGCCCCTACCCGGTAATAATTGACGGCAGTTTGGGGGGCAGGATAAAATAGATCTGTTATCAGGGGAGGAGAGAGCATGGGGACTCTGCATATTCAGAGATCACGACCGGGTCTGGATCTGCTTCCGGCAAAAAAGAGCTTCCAGGAGCTTGGCGGCACCGTGGCGGCTTTCTGCAAAGCTTATCCTCTGGCTGTTTTCTACGGGTGCATGATTATTCTGGCAGTCCTGGTCTACCAGTATGCGCGGCATACGGTATCTCTCTATGTCGACGGCGAGGAGCTCTGCACGGCGGTTACCTTCAGCAGGACGGTGGAGGAACTTCTTGACGAGAGGGGAATCCAGCTGCACCCCCGCGACCGGGTGCTTCCGGATCGCGGGACGATTTTAACTCAACATACGCGCATTGATGTGCAGAAGGCATTTGAAGTTGCCGTGGTGGATGGGAACAGGCTTTCTTTGATCGTGACTCCCACGATCCCGGTAAAAGAGCTGCTTGCCGAAGAGGGCTTTGAACTTGGGCCCGATGACCGGATTGAACCGGCCGGGCTCCAGGAGGCCTATGACGGTGCGGTGATCAAAATAGTCCGGGTGAAGAAACACTATGCCAGCAGCCGCAGCGATGTTCCTTTTGACGAAGTTGTCGAAAAAAACCCCCTTTTGGATCGCGGCCTCACCCGGGTGATCCGTGAGGGGCGCTCCGGGTTACAGGAAGAGCTGATCGAGATTACGACCGAAGACGGAGTTGAAGTAAAAAAAGAGGTTGTGGGGACCGTCCTCCTGGAGAAGCCGCTGGAGCAAATCGTGGAGTACGGCGATAATACAACCCTGGAGCGGGAAGGCCGCGTGATGCAGTTTGACCGGGTTCTGATCATGACCGCGACATCCTACTGCCCGGGGACGCCAGGTTCGGGCTGTCCGCTGGATAAAAATGGACATGCTTTTTGCACGGGGCCGTATAACAACGGTTATACCTATACCGGCAAGAAAGCCGTCCAGGGTCTCGGCACGTTCAGCTCGCCGCGTATGGTGGCGGTCGACCCGCGGGTGATCCCTCTGGGAAGCCTGCTCTATATCGAACCGATCCCCGGAATTGGCAAGATCGGGTTTGCCAGGGCGGAGGATATCGGCGGGGCGATTAAAGGGCATAAAATTGATATTCTCTATGATTACCACCGCGATGTAAGCAACTTTGGAGTAAAACGTGGGGTAAAAGTCTACCTCCTGAACAATTACTAAAGTTCATGTTTGGAAAGAAGGAATGCCGATGCCCGGGAGGCCGGAACTTCCGGATCTGACCTCGCCGCGCAAGCTGCAGCTCTACCTGGAGCAGAGGGGCCTGCGGCCGCAGCGCGGCTGGGGGCAAAATTTTTTAATTGACGGGAACGTTGCCCGCAAGATTGTCGATGCGGCGGCGCTTTCCCCCGGGGATCCCGCTGTGGAAATTGGACCCGGAGCGGGCGCCCTGACGGCAATACTGGCCTGCCGGAACATGCATCTCGTCGCCGTGGAGATGGACCGGGGGTTGGCTGCCGCGTTGGAGGAGTTGCTGCGCCATTTTCCGGATGTCAAGGTGCTGCAGGAAGATGCGCTGGAGGTGGAGTGGGCGGAGCTGAACCGCCGCCATTTCGGGCCGGTCGCGGAGGTAACGCTTATTTCCAATCTCCCTTATTATATATCCGGGCCGCTGCTGTATACTCTTTTTAAACAAAAATTTCCTTTTAAGAAAGCCGTACTCATGTTTCAAAAAGAAGTTGCTGCACGGCTTACTGCGGCGCCGGGCAGTGCTTCCTACGGCGCCCTCTCGGTGTTCTGCCGTTACTATACCACGGCACAAACACTCTTTCCGGTTTCCCGGCATGTCTTCTGGCCCTCTCCGAAGGTGGATTCGGCGGTGGTAGAGATGCAGCCGCGCCGCCGGCAACTTAATCCCGGTGAAGAAGCGCTCTTCTGGCAAATTGTGCAGGCCTCTTTCCAGCAGCGCCGAAAAATGCTGGCCAACAGTCTCGGGAGCGCCTTCTGCGGGACCAGGGAAGAACTTCTCTCAATGCTGCGGCTGGCCGGAATCGATCCCGATGCCAGGGCGGAGACGCTCTCCATGGAGCAATTTGCAAAGATGGCCCAGATCGCATACAATTGTATTGTTAAACACAGGTGAAAGGTCGTTTTAACCAATGGAATTTTACAGCCCGACCAGGGGGAAGCTCTCCTTTGCGGCTGTATTTGAAGATATCACCAGGTATTCCAACGAGTACCCCGAGGATAAGTATAAATTGATCATCGGGACCGATTCTCACTCCTATACCCACAGAAGCGTTGTTTTTGTCACCGCCATTATTATCCACCGCATCGGTAAGGGAGGCCGCTTTTACTATCGCAAAAAGAGGACACGTCACATGGAAAGCCTGCGCCAGCGGATCTATTATGAAACCTTTCTCAGCCTCGAGGTGGCGGCAAAGCTTACGGAAAAGCTGGCTGAAAACGGAGAAGAGGAACTGAATGTGGAGATCCATCTCGATGTGGGAGAAAAAGGGGAGACCCGGGAGATCATTAAAGAGGTGGTGGGCATGGTCATCGGCAGCGGTTATCACGCCCGGATTAAGCCCGAATCATACGGCGCCACCACCATTGCCGACAGGTTTACACATTGAGGACAGGCGGTTCCAAATCCGCTCTTTTCTTGACAAAACACGCGGATTTGTGTTAAAATTTAATAAAAAGTAAACTCAAGGTGGTTTTCTCGGTGTCTAAAGACGTTCTTCTTGAAATTCGCAAAAAACTTGAACCTCACGTCGGGGAAAAAATAAGGTTAAAGGCCAACCGCGGCCGGCGAAAGACCTTTGAAAAAGAGGGCATTCTTGAAAGCACCTATCCTTCTATCTTCGTGATCCGGATCGACGAACCGAACTATTTTCAAAGGGTTTCTTTCACCTATGCCGATGTGCTTACAGAAACTGTCGAGCTGAGCTTCGGTGAGGAGAAAAGGTACCGTTCCGTAGGCCTGTAATCAATTTTTATAGAGAAACAATAAAAATAAAAACCGGAACCGGATTGAGCGGCGACGGTTTTTTTGTTAAATAAATCACATTGCTCACAGCGCCTCCAGGAATCAGATCGTTTAAAAAGAGTTCTTGAATCGCAGACTAGGAATGCCGTCTTCCTATCATTATCAGAAAGAGGAGTTGATGCTGTGGCACGTCGTCGTCGCCCGGTGATGTCCGAGGAACTCAAGTATGAACTCGCTGCTGAACTGGGGGTCCAGGACCTGGTTCGCCGTGAAGGCTGGGGCAGCGTCAGTTCCCGCCAGTGCGGTAACCTGGTCAAGAAGGCCATTGAACGGGCCG
>CAZPET010000022.1:0-13149 GCA_964585625.1 uncultured Syntrophomonadaceae bacterium | reverse complement strand
AGATCGTACTTCTTCGCCGCGGCAAAGCCGAGGTCTCCGCTGCACATGAGCATCACCCGGTAGGGCAACCCCAGAAGCTGCAGCACCTTCTCGGCATCGCGGGTCAGGCTTTCCAGCTCGGCGGCGGAATTTTCCGGCAGCACGAACTTGACCAGCTCGACCTTGTTGAACTGGTGCTGGCGGATCAGGCCGCGGGTATCGCGGCCGTGCGCTCCAGCTTCGGCGCGAAAGCAGGCGCTGTAGGCCACGTAGCGCAGGGGCAGCACTTCAGCATCGAGGATCTCGTCCCGGTGCAGGTTGGTCACCGGCACCTCGGCGGTGGGGATGAGGTAGTAGTCGGTACCCTCGATCTTGAAGGCATCTTCGGCGAACTTCGGCAGCTGCCCGGTGCCGGTCATGCTGCCCGAATTGACCATAAACGGGGGAAAGATCTCGCGGTAGCCGTGCTCACCGGTATGCAGATCGAGCATGAAGTTGATCAGGGCCCGCTCCAACCTTGCTCCGTCAGCGCAGTAAAGGGCAAAACGGCTGCCGGCGATCTTCCCCGCCCTGGGGAAGTCCAGAATGCCGAGAATTTCGCCAATATCCCAGTGCGGGCGCGGCGTGAAGGAAAATTCCGGCGGCCGGCCCCAGGAACGCACCTCTTTGTTATCGGCTTCATCCTGGCCGGGGGGCACCGCCGGGTCCGGGATGTTCGGCAGCCGCAGCAAGAGCTGCTCCATCTCGGTGTCAAAGCGGCGGAGCTCTTCGTCAAGCTCCTTGATCTTCCCGGATACCTGCCGCATCTCCTCTTTTTTACGCTGTGCCGCGGCGCGGTCTCCTTTGGATAAGCCAATCTCCTTCGAAACCTGGTTGCGCAGCCGCTTCAGCTCATCCGCCTCCTGCAGCAGCCGGCGGCGTCCCTGATCCAGCTCCAGGAGCCGGTCCAGATCTGCCGGCTCATTTTTTTGAACGATGGCCTCTCTTACTTTTTGGGGGTGTTCCCGGACAAATTTCAAATCAAGCATTATTCCAAACCTCCGATAAATTTGATCCTGCCGCTGTTTTACATCTCTTCGGGAGCGGCAATGCCGAGCAGCCCGAGGCCGTTTTTCAGGACCCGGCGCACGGCCGCGATCAAGAGCAGGCGCGCCTGCCGCAGCCCGGGATCGTCAACCAGAACCGGGCATTCGTGATAGAAACGGTTGAAATCGCGGGCCACGTCGATAAGGTAGCGGGCCAGAATTGACGGGCGGTAGCTCACGGCCGAGGCTTCAATTTTTCCCGGGAAGGCGGCCAGGGTTTTTACCATGGCTTTCTCTTCCTCTTGCCCCAGAAAATCAACCGCCTCGTCTGCCCAGGCCGGATCGGCAGTGTCTGCCCGGCGCAGGATGCTGCAGATGCGGGCATGGGCATACTGGATATAGGCCGCCGTTTCACCGGAGAAGTCGAGTACCTTGTCCCAGTCAAACTCGACATCCTTGATCCGGTCGTTGCTCAAGTCACCGAAACGGACCGCACCGAGACCGACCGCTTTGGCGGCGTCCTCCTTGTTTGCCAGGCCGGGATTTTTCTCTTCAATGATCTCACGCGCCAGGTTTATCGAGCGCTGGAGAACCTCCTCCAGAAGGATCATCTTTCCTTCCCGTGTAGACATCCGCCCTTCCTTGAAGCGGATCAGGCCGAAGGGGATGTGGATACAGTCCTGCGCCCAGGGGAAATCGAGCAGCTCGAGAATCTTGACCAACTGCTGGAAATGCAGCTTCTGCTCGGCGCCGACGACATAGAGCGCCTTGACAAAATTGAAGGTGCGCTGACGGTATTGCGCCGCTGCCAGATCCCTGGTCAGGTAAAGGGTGGCTCCGTCTTTCTTGCGCAGCATCGCCGGCGGGAGCCCGTACTTTTCGAGGTCCACGATCAGGGCGCCTTCGCTTTCGGTGGCCACCCCTTTTTCCTGGACTAACCTGATCACGTCATCCAGCATATCGTTGTAATGACTCTCGCCGTGATAATAATCGAATTTGATGCCCAGCAGGTCATAGATCTGATCGTAATTCTCCAGGCTGAGCCGGCGGAAAAGCTCCCAGAAATCAACCGCCTCTTGCTCCCCGTCTTCGAGCCGTTTAAACCAGAGACGGGCCTCTTCTTCGAGAGCGGCATCGTTTTCGGCTTCTTGATGAAAACGAACGTAGAGATAGTAGAGGTAATTGACCGGGTCCTGCTGCAGCTTCTGATCATCGCCCCAGCGTTTGTACGCCACGATCATCTTCCCAAACTGTGTGCCCCAGTCACCAAGATGGTTGACCCCGATGCAGCGGTATCCCTGGGCTTCCAGAATCAAGGAAAGAGCATGTCCGATCACGGTGGAGCGGATGTGCCCGATCCCGAAGGGTTTGCAGATATTGGGCGAGGAGTAATCAATAACTACTACCCCTCCCCGGCCTCGGTTGTTTTTGCCGTAATCGGGCCCTTCCTCATAGATTCTCTTGAGTAGATCTCGGCTGAAAACCGGGTAGTCAAAGTAGAAGTTTAGGTAAGGTCCCCTGGCGGAAGCTTTTTCCCAGAAAACCCCGCGCTTGCCGGAAAGGGACTCGCCCAGTTCCGCGGCAATCGCCGCCGGCGACTTTTTACGCTGTGCAGCCAGGGTAAAGCAGGGAAAGGCCAGATCGCCCATCCCCGGGTCCGGCGGTTCTTCGAGAAGCTCCGTCACCCTGGATTCTTCAAGCTTGACCAGCGAAGCCAAAACCCGGCCGATCTCTTTTTTGTAGTGGTCCATTTCCGACAACCTCATTTCTATATTTTATAATATTTTAGCCCAAACGAAGTTAAATGACAACGCATCTGTCAGAACTCGGAAAAGACCGCTTCGTATATTGAAGCGGTCTGCCAATATTTAAAAACAATTATTCCCTTAAAACTCGGGATTGATGTGGTACGGTTTATAAATAACGCGGCTTAAGGAAGGATAACCCTGCGGCGGGGTCCAGCTTTCCCCTTCCACGATAATCTCAATGCGGTGGCTGTCGCTGTTCTCGACAGCAGTTAGAAAGAGGGCGTCTAAAATCATCGCCGCCTGCAGCTGCTCTTCCTCTCCCCCATCTTCGGGGAAAAGCATGCGGAAAGAACGATTCAGATTGATTTTCACGGTTTCGTCTTTTTCTGCGGCTCCAATGAGGGTCAGATCACCCGGGACAAAATAAAATGTCCGGCACTGCATGGTAACTGCCTGCAGCAGGCCGTCAAGATCGCGCTGTTCAATATCCAGATCTCGCGCCTCCCGGGGGACAATGTAGTAACGCTCTCCGATGCGGACAGGAATAAAGATCGGTTCTCTCCAGCGGTGCGGCAAGAGGGGCTGCTCCAAAGCCAACCCGTCACCAAACAGCTCCAGCAATTCTTGGTTGAGCGTCAGATAAATTTCTTTAACTTGAGAAAAACAGCCTGCGGTATAGCGCAGTGAATCAAGTACGCCAAAAGTCTGGGCTGAACCGGACATCTGTATCACTTCTGGAGAAAGCTCCAGGTAAAGCCGGCCGTTCTCCCTTTCAAAGAAAATATCGATGCCAGCTTCCTTGGGAATGGTCCGGTTAAGTCCGCTATCGCGGGAAGGCCCCCGGATCAGCTCCTCAATGGCGGCGCGAATCGGGGTTTCGGTCTGGCTGATCAGCCTGGAGACAGGAATTGTTAAATCGTTGCCGCTAAAATAAAGGGTAATGGCCATCTGATCTTTGTCCAACTCATCGATCAGCGGGATATAAAAAGGTGCTGCCACTGGGGGATGTGCATTATCCCGGGCCAGTTCTACATCGAGGTCAATCACGTCAATATAGCCGTCTTCTCCGCCCAGGATAATATAGCGGCGGTTGGCGGAAACAAGCAGCCGCTCTACACGCATAGCCAGTTCCATACTCGAGAGCACTTCGCCGCTTTCATCCAGGAGAACCATCTGGCTAAAATCTTCCTTGTAATGGCGCCAGGAGCTGGTGATGATCCGGTTCCCGTCCGCAGTAAATGAGAAAAGCGCCCCTTCGGCTATTCTCTTGTGCCAGAGGACCTTTCCTTCCGCGCTAAAATAGTAAAGGTTTTCGTTCATCTCATCAACGCTGCCGTAAACAAGCAGGTTGTTGTTCTGCGGGTTGAACATCGCCTCTGTCATTTTAAAGCCGGCCGGCAGTGTTCTCTCCCAGAGTGTGTCTCCCTGGGAACCGCAAACAATCAGCGTGGCATCGTCGATCAGAGCCAGCCTGCTTTCAGTGCGGGAAACCGCCGCTAGGGCAACCCCTTCGTTCTCCCACAGGCTCTCTCCCGTTAACGCCACCGCCCCGGTTACCACTGAATCATCCTGCTGATAGCTGTACAATATCCTTCCCTGGTTTGGCTGTTCCCCGGCCACGTGTATCTTACGCAAGGGTCCGGTGGACATGCTCCATTGCATGGTCCCGTCCTGGCCGTACAGCTCCAGGCAATGCGTCTTTTGGCCCGGGTCGCCTCTTCCAATAAGGACCCATTTACCGTTGGCGGAAAGCGCCACCAGGTAGACTGGATCGGTAAATTCCTGCTGCCACCAGAACTGCTGATCTGTGGACATGAAAAACAGGTCTCCACCTTCAGTCCCTACAGCCAGGTAGTTCCCACAGGAAGAAATTTTCGTCTGCAAGGGATTCGCCGGGAAGCTTTTTTCCCAGCGCAGCTTGCGGTCGCGGTCGAGCAGGCTGACCTTTTTTGAGTCGGCACCAAATATAATTCCCGTAACGTTGCGATCAATGCTTAAATCAAAAAGGTCTGCGCTGGTAAACCAGAGCTCGAACAGGTCTCCTGTTTCGCTGTTGGTTGGCGGTTCGATTGGCGCCCCTTGCTTCAACAATGATAAACTGCGGACGCTGTAAAAGGCCAGCCCGGCGATCATAAACAACGCCGCCAGGCCAATCAAGAAATAATATGGTTGAATTCGTTTCATAGATAACACCTTTGCTTTTATAAAGCAATTAACTTATTTTATCATTAATTTTGAAAATCAAGTTTGCCGGCTTCTAAAATTTAAATTAATTATCGTTAACATCTTCCCGCACCAGCGGCAGGGTGAAATAAAAGGCGCTTCCCTCGCCTTCTTTGCTCTCGGCCCATACTTTCCCATTGTACGCTTCGATCGTTTCCCTGACGATGGCCAGCCCCAACCCCGTGCCCCCCATCTCCCTGGAACGGGCCCGGTCAACCCGGAAAAAGCGCTCAAAAATAAAGGGGAGATCTTTTTCCGGTATGCCGCAGCCGGTATCCTCTATCTTTACTCCCGCCGCTTCCTCCTCCATCCAGAGTGAAACCTTGACCCAACCCCCGGGGGAGGTATATTTCAAGGCATTGTCCAGAAGGTTGTGCAATGCCTGGCGCAACTGAAGCCTGGAACCGTAAACCGGGAGCTCTCCGGCCGGAAGGTCGCTCAGCAACCGGATATCCTGCCGGTCAAACCGGGGCGCAGATTGCCTGATCAGATCGCGAACCAGTTCATCGAGAGCGAAATGTTCATGGCGGGCTTCTCCACCTTCCAGAGTGGTCAGCTCCAGGAGATCCCGGACCAGGGCAATCAGGCGATCCAGTTCACGGTCCAGATCGTCCAAAAACTCCTGCCGCTGTTCCGGCTCCATCTCGTAATCTTTAAGAGATTTGGTCAACAGGCTGAGAGAAGCCAGGGGGGTGCGCAATTCATGAGCCACATTGGCGACGAATTTGCGCAGGTTATTGGTATAAAAATCAAGCTGCGCCGCCATCAGGTTAAAACGATCCGCGAGCCGGCCGATTTCATCCTCCGACTTCACCTCGATACGCTGCTCCAGTTTTCCCTCGGCCATCTTTCCTGCCGCCTCTGTAAGCAGCTCCAGGGGGCCGGTAAAGCGGTGGGCCAAAATAACTGCTCCGATTCCGGTAACCGCGGCGGCCAGTAACGTGGTCAATAGAAGAAAGCGCCGGATATCGGCCATGATCCGATCGATCTCCTGCAAAGAAGCGGAGAGAAAAACGGCCCCCACCGGTTCACCCTTCTCCTGCACCGGCAAAGCCACCTGCAAAACTTTCTGTTTTGACCGTTCGCTATATTGAATGCTGATACCGGTTTCACCGGCAAAAGCAGCGGCCACCTCATCACGGTCAAGAAGCTGTCCCAGAAGGCCTCCTACCCGGACCGAATCGCCGATGACGATCCCTTTCTTGTTCACAAATATTACCCGGGCATTCATCTGACGGCCGAAATTTTCCGCCAGCCAGCTCAGGCGGACCGGATCAACCTGCTCGCGCAGCTGGCCGGCCACGAACTGGCCCGCCAGGGTTCCGGAGCGGATCATGTTGTCCTGCAAGGTATTGATGTAATAGCGCTCCATCAATTGATCCAGAAATAAACCGACGATCAGCATAACTGCCAGGATCGCCAGTAAAAAGGTCACCGTGAGGCGGGAGCGAATGCTTCTGAATCTGAACATCAAGGTTCCTCCCTGAATTTATAGCCGGTTCCCCACACGGTAATAATTAACTGGGGGTTGCTTGGATCCTCCTCGATTTTTTCGCGCAGGTGCCGGATATGAACATCCACTGTTCGTGCATCGCCGTAGTAGTTATAGCCCCAGATCTGTTCCAGAAGCTCTTCTCTTGAATAGACCCGGCCGGCATTTGAGGCCAGGAAGCTTAAAAGGGCAAATTCTTTTGCGGTCAGGTCAATTTCCCGCTCACCCTGGCGCACCCGATGCTGCAAAAGGTCAATCTGCAGCGCACCGATCTGGATCTGTTTGCGCAGTCCCTCGTCCCTGGTGCCGCTGCGTCTTAAAATTGCCTTCATCCGGGCGACCAGCTCCCGGGGATTAAAAGGCTTGGTCATATAATCATCGGCACCCAGCTCCAGGCCGAGGACCTTGTCGATATCCTCGCCTTTCGCGGTGAGCATGATGATCGGGATCTCCTCTTTTTTACGAATTTCCCGGCAGACTTCAAAACCGTCCAGGCCCGGCAGCATCAAGTCTAAAATGATAATATCCGGGTTCACCTTGAACGCTTTGTCAAGCGCCTCTTCGCCGTTGAAAGCCTCTTCAACCAGAAACCCTTCTTTTTCCAGGTTAAATTTTAACGCCTTCACCAGCGTTTTTTCGTCGTCAACCAGTAGTACCTTCTTTTTGGCGGACATAAACCTCTAACCTCCGCTGATAATCTGCTGATAACAATGTGCTATCTCCTTAAAGTCTTCCCAAACCGGTCTTTTTTTGCTGCTGTCCCGAAGCAGCGCCGCCGGGTGAAATGTAGGCATATAGAGGCGTCCTTCAATTTCATACCAGCGTCCCCGTAACCGGGTCAGCGCTTCGTTGCGGCCGATCATGGTTCGCGTGGCCAGGGCGCCGAGGCAGACAATCAGCGGCGGGCCGATCAGGCGGATCTGCTCTTTCAGGTGAATAAGACACTGCGCCACCTCTTCGGCGCCGGGAAGGCGATTCCCCGGGGGGCGGCATTTGACCACGTTGGCGATATAGAGCTCGTCCCGCTTCAGGTCCGCCGCCTCCAGGATGCGGTCAAGCAGCTTGCCCGCCGCACCCACAAACGGTTTGCCCAGGCGGTCTTCTTCCGCGCCGGGTCCTTCACCCACCAGCATCAGCCTGGCTCGGGGGTTGCCGTCCCCGAAGACAACCTGACGGCAGCCGGGCCTCAGGGCACAAAGGCTGCAGGAGCGGCATTTTTTCTCCAGTTCAGCCAGCTGAAGGTCTGTATCCCTGTTCCCATCCGGGCTTTTACTCTTTTCCAGATAATCAAAGAGTGTTTGCTGGATTTTATTTTCCAACAGCCCTCACCTCGCTATGTAATTCCACACCGTCAGCCCTTCTTCCTGCCCTTCTGCTAGGCCCCGATCACCTCTTCAGCCGCTCCGACAGCGGATCCCTGCTTAACCGGATAGCCGAGCGCCTGCAGGGAGATCTCCAGGGCGGCGATGCCGGCGATAATATCGAGCCCGTCAACCGCTCCCAGGTGGCCGATACGAAACGTTTTACCTTCCAGCGTGCCCTGCCCGCCGGCGATCTCAACCCCGAAACGGTTGCGCATCATCATCTGGAGCCGGTCTGCGCTAACCTGCGGCGGATTCATTATTGCTGTCACGGTCGGCGAGGCAAAGCGCTCTTCTTTCACCAGCAACTCCAATCCCAGTGCCCGTGCCGCAGCCCGGACTGCTGAGGCCATGCGCCGGTGCCGGGCATAGCAGTTTTCCCGCCCTTCGGCAAAATAGATCTGCAGCGCTTCTCGCAAGGCGACAAACTGGGGCAGGGCGGGGGTGAAGGGTGTTTGCCCCTTTTTTAACAACTCTTCTGCCATTTGCAGATTAAAATAATATTTCGGCATCTTCGATCTCGCCGCCGCCTCCCAGGCTCTCTCACCGGCGCTGATGAAAGAGAGACCCGGGGGAAGAAGGAGCGCTTTCTGAGACCCGGTAAAGCATACATCAATGCCCAGGCGGTCTGCCGGAATCTCGACCGCTCCCATCGAGCTGACGGTATCGACCATAAGCAGGGCGGGATGATCGCCGCGAATACGGCTGATCTCTTCCAGGTCGTTGATCATCCCGGTGGAGGACTCGTTATGCACAACCGTGATCGCGCGGATGGTAAATTTTTTATCCTCCCGCAATTTCGCCTCCAGGCCGCTGTAATCAAGCGGCTGCCCCCACGCGGCTTCCAACCGTTCAACTTCACCCCCGTAAGCGGCGGCAATGGAGGCGAAGCGAGCCCCGAATGCGCCATTGACCAGTGAAACAATTCTATCTCCAGGTGAAAGGAAGTTGACGACAGCCGCCTCCATGGCCCCGGTTCCTGAAGCGGTAAGAATAAAAAGGCGGCCCCCGATCTGGAAAACCTTCTTCAAGGATGCGGTCAATTCAGCAATAAGCTCTGCGAAGCGGGGTCCGCGGTGGTTGAACATCTCCGTGGACATAGCCTGTGCCACCGCATGTGGAACCGGTGTCGGGCCGGGAATCAGCAGATAGTTATTGGGCATTTTCGATGACAACTCCTCTTCTTTTATCTCTTATTTCTATTCCGGCGGAGCGGTAAGCAGACTGCGCCTGCGGGCAAACCTTTTTTCCGCCAGTTCCAGCAGCCGGCTGACCAGCTCCCGGTAGCCGACTCCGCTTACTTCCCAAAGTTTTGGATACATGCTGATGCCGGTAAATCCGGGCATGGTGTTGATCTCATTGATCATTACCGATCCGCTCTCCGGATCGACAAAAAAGTCGACACGGGCCAGCCCGCTGGCCTCTATCGCGGTAAAAGCCCGGCAGGCCAAATCCCGCACTCTCTCTTCGAGCAGCGGAGCTAAACCGGCCGGGTAAATCAGCTCTGAGCGGTCATCGAGATACTTGGCCTTGTAATCATAAAACTCGTTGCAGGGGATGATTTCGCCCGGTCTCGAGGCCCGGGGTTCCAGATCTCCCAGAACGCTGCATTCGATTTCCCTTCCCTTGAGCTGTGCTTCGACGATAACCTTGTCGTCATAGCGCAGGGCTTCTTCGATTGCCTCCGGCAGCCGGGCCGCCTCTGAAACCCTGGTAATGCCGACGCTGGAGCCGAGGTTCGCCGGTTTGACAAAACAGGGCAGCTGCAGCTCGCGGCAGATCTGCTCGGTCCGGCGGGGCGCTTCATCCTGCCACTCCCAACGGGTAAAATAAAGGTACGGGCCGACCGGCAAACCGTGCCTCTGAAAGATAATTTTCATTACCGCCTTATCCATCGCCACAGCCGAGGAGAGCACTCCGCACCCGACATAAGGGATCCCGGCCATCTCAAAAAGGCCCTGCACGGTCCCGTCCTCGCCGTAAGGACCGTGTAAAACCGGAAAAACGAGGTCAAGCGGCTGATAATCCCAGGACAAAGGCGAATCTTTATTCTCAACCAGCAGTCCCGGACGGTGTGGATCGGTCAGCATCACCGCCCGCGCCGCCTCCGACGGGGAGCGCTGCTCCCATAATATCTGCCAGGACCTGTCTCCTGATATCCAGGCTCCGTCCCGGGTAATACCAACAGGGACAACGTGGTAGCGCTCCCTGTCAACAGCTTCCATGATCGAAGCCGCCGATCGCAGAGATACGACATGCTCCCCGGATTGTCCTCCGAAAATTACAGCCAGGTTTTTTTTCTTCACCTTGAAAAGGCCTCCTTCTCAACCGGCGGCGTGTCAACCCGGGCCGGCGCCAAACCGCTCCATCCGGAGCATATTCCAAGACGTTTTAAAAAAGGTTGGCATTATTATAACATAACACCGCCATTATATTTATAACCATGCTTGCCGGTTCAAGATCGCAAATAGTGTTCAGGTTCCCGGCCGGGCTGACCTGGACCCGTTAGAAAGATTGGTCAGGCAGATAACCGCCAGGTGCCGGCTTTTATTTCCGGAATCTTTTGGGCCTTGTCCGGTTAAATATTATTTCTTGCGGCGTCAATAATATTATGATATGTATGATATGGTTGTACGCAGGCCATTATGTTCGCCGGATTTAAATTTCATCCGGCGGGACCACCGTCACTTCTCTTGCAGATGAACGGAAACGGCTGGCGCCCCCATATAATATGAGACAGAGGAAGGAGTTTCAGTTATGAGCTCACCGGCGGTACTGCTGGGTGCCGATTTGATCACCCTGGGAGCTTATCGCACTCTCGGACGGCACGGGATCAAGGTATATGCTTTAAGCAGTAATTTTACCGGAGCTTATGCCCTTAGCTCCAAATATATTTTTGAGAAGGTTCTCATCCCCGATGTTAAGAAAAACGAAAAAGAGCTGGCTGACTTCTTGATCGAATTTGGCAAACAATTTTCCGAACCCCCGGTACTGATGGCCTCATCCGACAGCTACGCGATCATGCTCTCCCGTTACGCGGACAGGCTGGCTGAATCATATCTTTTTCCCGATAACCCGCCGCATCTGCTGGAAGCGGTGATCAACAAGAAAAGCCTCTATAAAATGGCCACAGATAAAGGTCTGCTCATGCCCAAAACAATATTTCCCGGCGACGCTGAGGATTACCGGGCTGCCGCATCGGAAATGAACTTTCCCAGTATCGTAAAACCGTCGATATCCGAAGATTTTGTTAAAGTATTCCGTCAGAAATGCCTCGTGGTCAACAACTCCGCGGAGTTAAACGAAGCCCTGCAGCGGGTAGAGGAAGCGAATCTGGAAGTAATGGTGCAGGAGATCATTCCCGGCTTTGACGATCATATGTACATGTTTGATGTTTACATCGACGGCGCCGGGCGGGCTACTCACACCTTTCTGGCCCAAAAGCTGCGCCAGTTCCCGATTAATTTTGGTTCTTCCACCCTGGCACATCATTACCATGACCAACAGATGACAGATCTGGGCCTTGAATACATGCACAAACTGGGTTACCGCGGTTTTGGAGAGATCGAATTTAAAAAGGACCCCCGGGACAACCGGACGTACATGATCGAAATCAACGCCCGGCTGAGCCGGACCAATGCCCTGCTCGACGCCGCCGGCACCGAATTTGCCTATATCATGTACCGCGACCTGGTGGGCCGCCCTCTCCCTGATTTTCATTTTCACGAAGAAAAGCCGTGGGCGTTTTATTATTTCTACGAGGATATTTTTGCGGTGTCCGCCTACCGGAAAACCGGGCAATTGAACTGGAAACAGATTCTCAAGCCCTGGTTTTCTCACCGCAAGGCTCATGCTATCTGGGCCGGGGATGATATCCGCCCGCTGTTTTCCTTTGGGAAGTTACTGCTCTCGAAACTGGCCGGCAAGGTGCTGCACGGCATTACCCGTATTTTCCGGTTAAGGTAAGAACGGGTTAAGTCCGGTTTGGACGGGGGCTGCCCTGTTAAGACCCCGCTTCTTGAATAAATTACGCCTCATTCGTTAATATTTACCGGCATCAGTATTGAAAAGGTTTTACACTTCGGGTATTGAATACAGTATTGTAATGGTCTGAGTATTCGACAGGCTGCCTTCAACCAAAGGAGTGCACTTATATGGATTTCAGGGTGATCGATGAAACAGAATCCAAACGATTTGATGATTTTATCAGGAGCACCCCCAACGGCCATATCTTTCAGGCTTATTGCTGGGGTGAAGCAAAAAGGCCCGAGTGGGAACCGATCAGGTTTCTCGGTGAAGACGACGCGGGCCGCATCACCGCCGCCGCTACGGTATTGAAACGGCGGATTCCTTTATTGCGCAAGAGTTTCTTTTACCTTCCCCGCGGCCCGGTACTGCATGATTGGAGGGACGGAGAGCTTTTTTCTGCGTTGATGGCCTTTCTGAAGCACCTGGCCAAAAAACATCGCGCTATTTTCATAAAAATCGATCCCTGTATCATGGAAGAAGATAAAGAGACCGCCGGGTTGCTGGACGATGCAGGTTTTATTACCGTGGCGGAGGACTACGATTTTGGCGGTCTCCAACCAAGATTTAGTTTCCGGTTGAATATTGAACAGGATCTAGATTCTCTGCTAAGCAGCTTCAAACATAAGCTGAGATACAAGATCAACTATGCTTACAAGCAGAACGTGCAGTTCTCCCGTCCCGGATTGGACGGGCTGGATTTATTCATGACAATTTTGAACGATACCAGCATGCGGGGCAATTTTGTGATCCGGGATAAGTCATACTATCAAAAGGTCTACCAATGCCTGGAGCCGGACAATGCCGCCGCCATCACTGTCGGACATTACCGGGGGCGCGCTATTACAGCTTCCATGACCCTGGCCTTTGGAGACAAAGCCTGGAACATGTACAGCGGTCATGCCGATGAGCACCGCAACCTTTACGCTTACCAGGCCTTGATCTGGGAGCAGATCAAGTGGGCCAAGGAACGGGGAGCCAAATGTTTCGACTTTTACGGCGTTCCCGGGCACGTGGAAAAAGAGCATCCTTTGTACGGTATCTATCACTTCAAAAAAAGTTTCGGCGGGGAATTTGTCTCCTTTGTCGGGGAAAAAGACCTGGTGCTTTCAAAGTTCTATTATTTCTTCTGGACCCGCCTCTTTCCCGTTTACCGGGAGATTCTTTTAAGATGCACCAGGCTGCTGCGCGGCGGCATGGCAAAGATAACCGGCAGGCAGAAGAAAATGGCGGTCTAGGGCCATGTCAAATTATTATATGTTTTGTTTTTAATCCCGCCGCTCCCCCTTCTTAAA
>CAZPET010000021.1:0-13175 GCA_964585625.1 uncultured Syntrophomonadaceae bacterium | reverse complement strand
CCGCCGCTCCCCCTTTTTAAAGGAAGAAGCCTGAAAAAACCGGAAAGTCCCCCTTTTCTGAAGGGGGACTTGTTATGGCCCAGGGTCTGGACCAAAATATTATCTCCCCCGTTCTATCCTGTGAAAGGATAAGCGGGGGAGATGTTTAGAAGCTACTGCTTTTCCCGTTCCTCCCTGGCGGCGGCGATCACCTGCTCGGCAAACTGGTGCGGCACCTCTTCGTAGTGTGAGAAAGCCATTGTGAAAAAGCCGCGCCCCTGGGTCATCGAGCGCAGGTCAATCGAATATCTGAACATCTCGGCCATGGGAACCTGAGCCCGGATCTTCTGCAGCTCGCCGGCAGATTCGACGCCCTGGATCCGGCCCCTGCGGCCGTTCAAATCGCCCATGATATCGCCCATGAAGGTGTCGGGAACAATTATTTCAACATTCATCACCGGTTCAAGCAAAACCGGTTGAGCCTGCTCCATGCCCTTGCGGAATGCCATCCCCGACGCTATTTTAAAAGCCATCTCGGAAGAGTCTACCGTGTGATAAGAGCCGTCCACCAGCTTCACCCCTATATCGACCACCGGATAGCCGGCGAGGATCCCTTCTTCCATGGTCTCGCGGACCCCTTTTTCCACGGCGGGGACATACTGTTTTGGCACCACGCCGCCGAAGATCTTATCCTCGAAGATGAACCCTTCGCCCGGCGACAGCGGCTCCAGCTCGAGAAAGACATGGCCGTACTGCCCCCGGCCGCCGGTCTGTTTTTTATGCTTCCCCTCGACTTTGATCTGGCCGCGGATAGTCTCTTTGTAGGGCACCCTCGGCGTAGAGAGATCAACCTCCACTCCGAATTTCTGAGCCAGCCGGCTGACGATGATCTCGAGGTGCAGTTCTCCCAGGCCGGAGATAACCGTCTGCCGTGTTTCAGCACGCCGCTCCAGTCGGAAGGTGGGATCTTCTTCGAGAAAACGCGAGAGACCGCTGCTTACTTTCTCCTCGTCGCCTTTTGTTTTCGGTTCAACGGCAAAAGAGATTACCGGCTCGGGAAAATCTATCGGCATAAATTGAAACGGGCTGCTGCGGTTGCAGAGCGTATCACCGGTAGCCGTTTGCTGCAGCTTGGCCACGGCGGCAATATCTCCGGCCACTACCTCTTCCATCGAAATCTGGTTCTTGCCTCGCATTGAAAAAAGCTGGCCGATACGCTCGTTCTTCTCCTTGGTCATGTTGTAAACCTGTGAGTCGGGCATCACGGCCCCGGAAAAAACTCGAAAGTAGTTGATCCGCCCCACATACGGGTCAGCCAGGGTTTTATAAACCAGCGCGGCGAAGGGTTCCTCCGGGGAAGTTTTCCGGACAACCTTCTCCCCGCTTTCCGGCATGATCCCGTCGATCTCACCGCGATCAAGGGGCGAAGGCATATAGTTTTTGATGAAATCGAGCAGCGGGCCGCTGCCGTAGTTCTTTGTAGCGGCGCCGCAGAGTACCGGGGTGATCTTTCGCTGAAGAATACCGAGTCGCAGCGCCCGCCGGATCTCTTCCGGTTCCAGGGCTTCGCCTTCGAGGTATTTGAGCAAGAGCTCATCTTCAGTCTCCGCCGCCGCTTCAATCAACTTCTCCCTCAGGGCTCCGGCCTGATCGCGCAGCTCTTCCGGAATCTCCTTCTTATCGATATTTTTGCCGTCACCGGAAAAAAGTAGAGCTTTTTCTTCTATAAGATCGACTACACCTGTAAAATCATCCTCTTTCCCGATCGGCAGTTGCATGGGGACAACGTTTATTCCAAAATGCTTCTGCAGCTGTTCCAGCGTGCCGGTAAAATCAGCGTTCTCCCGGTCCAGCTTGTTGATCAGGATCAGGCGGGGCAAATTGAAATCCTCGGTGTATTGCCAGACTTTCTCGGTGCCTACTTCGACCCCGGAAACCGCACAGACGACCACCGCAGCGGAGTCTGCCACGCGCAAGGCTCCAAGCAGATCTCCAATAAAGTCAAAGTAACCGGGCGTATCCAGGAGATTAACCTTGCCCCCGTCCCATTCCAGAGGCGCCAAACCGACATTGATCGTAACCTGCCTCTTGATCTCGTCGGGATCGTAATCGGTGGTTGTGGTTCCCGCTTCAATGTTCCCGAGACGGTTAATGGCTCCGCTGGTAAAAAGGAGAGCCTCGGCAAGCGAGGTTTTGCCGGCTCCGCCGTGGGAAACCAAAGCAATATTGCGGATCGCTTCGCTGGGATATTTATCCATATCATCGCCTCCTCCGTGCTGCCCGCGCAGCCGGTATCTTCATTCCAGAACCTGCCCGGAGCCCGGGCCGGCCTGGGATGCTTCCGTAAAATTAATGTGCATACATGTGTTATTATAACTGATCACACTTAAATTGAAAACTGCGGCGTGGAAACTGCTCCGTTAATTCTATTTAAACAGGATAAACAATGTTATCTTTATCCCGCCAGACCAGATCGTGATCGACGCTTGAGGGGCTCCGGTAACTTAATTCCCTATCTGAAGAGGCAGCTCGTTTAGCCGCTGCCGGTCCTTCTTGACGGGGCAGCGGGGGTAGCAGCCCCTGGCGCCTCTTAAAAAAGTCAAGCGCAACGTTGGGAAATATCACGTACGAAAGCAGGTCCTCTTCCTGGATCATATAACCGGCAATCTCCCGCCTGGCCTCAGGAAGTTGCGGGGGAATCAGGTCGGCAGGTCTGACGGTGACCGGTTTCTCGTCTCCCAGCACCTTTCGCAAAATTTCAGGGTTAACCTCTCCCGGCGGCCGGCCGTAGAGGCCGCGCAGATAATTCTTTAGCTCCGTGGAAACCATCTTGTAGCGCTCCCCCAGCATCACGTTGACCACTGCCTGCGTGCCGACTATCTGGCTGCTCGGCGTCACCAGGGGAGGATATCCCAGATCGGCCCGGACGCGGGGGACCTCTTCAAGCACTTTCGGTAAAAGTTCGAGGGCATCCTGGTCCGCCAGCTGTGAAGCCAGGTTGGAGATCATCCCTCCCGGAATCTGGTATCTGAGAACATCGGTATCCACACCCATGATCACTTCGCGGGGAATCTCGTAGCTGTTGGTTATCTCTTTAAAATGTTCACTGACCCTGGCCAGCAGCTGCAGATCCAGCCCGGTATCATACGGTGTCCCCCGCAGAGCGGCCACGATACTGTCCGTGGGGGGCTGGCTTGTGCCCAATGAAAGGGCGGCGCTGGCGGCATCAACGACATCGGCCCCCGCTTCGATTCCTTTAAGATAAGCCATCGAGGCCATCCCGCTGGTGTAATGACAGTGCAGCTGGACCGGCAGCCCGACCTCTTTCTTTAGCCGGCTGACCAGCTCGTAAGCATCGGCCGGCGAGAGCAGGCCGGCCATGTCTTTTATACATATTGAGTCTGCATCCATTTCCTTAAACGCCGCCGCCAGGTTGACGAAGTGGGTAATATCGTGCAGCGGGCTGATGGTATAGCTCAGCGCCGCCTGCACGTGGGCTCCTTCTGCCCTGGCCGCGCGCATGGCCTGTTCCATGTTGCGGGGATCATTCAGCGCATCAAAAATGCGGATGATATCGATCCCGTTGCCGACCGCCCGCTTGATAAATTCCCGCACCACGTCGTCGGCATAATGGCGGTAACCGACAATGTTTTGACCGCGCAGGAGCATCTGCAGCCTGGTGCGGCGGAATACGCGCCGCAGGCGGCGCAGTCTTTCCCAGGGGTCTTCGTCCAGAAAACGCATGCAGGCGTCAAAAGTAGCCCCGCCCCACACTTCCAGCGAATGATAGCCGACCCGGTCCATCAGTTCGGCTGCGGGCAGCATCTCCTCCAGGCGCATGCGCGTAGCCAGAAGAGATTGATGGGCGTCGCGCAAGGTGGTATCGGTGATCCCGATTTTCTTTTTTTCGATCATTCGTCAGCCCCCCCTGCGTTAATCAGTGCGGAATGTACAGATCTACTTCTGAACCCACCGGGCTACCGCTTCGCCGACATGGCGGCCCCAGACAAGTGCTTCGGTCAGGGCTGTGCCGGGCATGAGAGCGGCACCGTTTAGACCGCCCGCCGTCTCCCCAATGGCATACAAACCTTCTACCGGCCGGCCTTCGCGCAACACTGTCCCGGATTCATCAACCGCAATGCCGCCCAGGCAGTATGCCGCGGCCGCCTTCACCGGACAGCCGTAAAAATAACCGTAAGGCTGGCTGAACCAGCGGCGCAGCAATGGAAGCTGCAGTTGATAGGACTCCATGAAGGCGTCGACACCGGCATAGCGGGGCCAGTTCAGCTCATGCCCGGGGCCCAGCGCAGCTTCTGGAACAAGCAGGTATCCCCTACCTGCGGTGCTGTTCAAAAGCAGTTGCACCATGCCGGCATCCGCTTGTTGAGAAACAGGGAGCACCTGCTCGTCGATGATCAACACAGCAGCTGGGGGCGGTACCGCCGCTACCCATTTTTGCTCTTCTTCAATTGCCAGGGCATAAGAAAATTTGGTTTCGTCCACCAGATCGAGTCCGGCGGCACGGGCCAGTTGTACCCCTGCCCCCTCCCTGCCGCAGCGCCAGGAAGCAACGGTTATCCCCGGGTTAAGCTCCTGGAGCCACTCCCGGTCATTAAGGTAACCGCCGTCTGCCAGTATTATTGCCGGAGCATAGGCGGTATGGTGAACACCCGAGGGATCAAGAAAGGTTATCCCGGCAGCGCTGTCCCGATCGCCGAGGATCAGCTCCTGCAGGACAGCGCCCTCGACAAGGCGGATCCCCTCCCCCAGGGCTGTCTCCAAAAGATGCCTCTGGGCCTGGGCATAAGAGATGTTTTCCGGCAAAAGCCTGAATGTTCCCTCCGGAACCAGACTCAAACCTGTTTCCCGGACCAGCCAGGCCAGATCTTCATCAGCACGCCGGGCCAGAAGCTCATGGTGCCATGTTTTACCCTGCCCGTTTCCAAAGGCGGCCAGGGCCTCTTCAAGGCGTCCGTCAGCGGCGTCATCTCCGGTGTGAAGGGCTCCATCATTCCACATCCAGCGGTCATCCTGCGGCTCATCATAACAGAGTATCACCGAGGCGCCATGCCTTGCCGCCTCCAGGGCGGCGGTCAATCCGGCAATCCCGCTGCCCACAACGATGAGATCCCCGGTTAAAGGCAGCATCTCCACTTCATGCAGGCCTGCTTCAGGGCTGCACCCGGAAGCAAGCAGGAGCAGCAAAGCAAACAGCAGAAGTAAAACATTCCGCCACCTGGACAACTCTTTATTCATCCTCCTCGGGGAGCCCGATTAAATCGACGACCTGGTCCCCTTCTTCAAGACGGATCAGGGTTACGCCCCGGGCATAGCGGCGCATCATGGATACCTCCGCCGTTTTTTGCCGGATAACCAACCCCCCGGCAGTGACAATGATGAAATCTTCTTCGGCCTCGCTCATGACCATGAATCCGGTCAGCGGACCGCTCTCTTCCGAAATTTTCATTCCGATAAGCCCCTTGCCGCCGCGGCGCTGCGGGCGGAATTCATCTGCAGCGACTCTTTTACCATATCCGGCTGCAGAAGCCATCAAAACAACCTGGCCCGCCCTGATCAGATCTGCTCCGATCACCCTGTGCGGCGGCCGCAGCGTTACAGCTTTTACACCGCGGGCGACCCGCCCCATCGGGCGAACATCACTCTCGGGGAAACGGATAAAATATCCTTCATCAGTCCCGATAATGATCTCCTCCGAGCCGCCGGTCAGCTGCACGGAGATCAGCTCATCCTCATCTTCAAGTGTAAGCGCGATCAACCCTGTTTTGCGGGCATGGCGAAAGTCCTGCAGCGGCGTCTTTTTGATATATCCGCGGGCGGTTACTGTGAGCAGGTATCGCTCTTCGCTGTATCCGCTGATCGGCAATGTTGCGGTAATATATTCTTTTTTCTCCAGCGGCAGCAGGTTTACCAGGGCAGTACCCCGAGACTGGCGGCTCGATTCCGGGATCTCGTAGATGTTCAGGCGATAGACCTTCCCCCGGTTGCTGAACAGGAGCAGCTGGTCATGGGTAGAGGCAAAGTAGCACTGCTCCACCAGGTCATCCTGGCGGGTCTGCATGCCCACAATCCCCTTGCCGCCCCGCCGCTGGCTCCGGTAAGTAGCTGCCGGCAACCGCTTGATATAGCCGCGATCGGTAATCGTGATGACCACGTCTTCTTCCAGAATCAAGTCGGTCAGCTCGAATTCATCCACCCCGGCAACAATCTGGGTGCGCCGTTCGTCGGCGTGTTTATCCTTAATTTCCTGCAGTTCGTTGCGAATTATGCCGAGGACCAGGCTGTCATCGGCCAACACGCTCCGCAGATATGCAATCTTTTTCTCTAATTCGCGATGCTCTTCTTCAAGTTTGGATTGTTCAAGTTGGGTTAATCTTTGCAGGCGGAGATCGAGAATTGCCTGGGCCTGTTTTTCGGTAATATCGAGGAGCTCCATCAGGCCTCTGCGGGCGACCGAAGCATCGGGAGAGCGGCGAATTAATGCAATGACCTCATCAAGCCTGGAAAGAGCGGCGCGCAGGCCTTCGACAATATGAAGCCTCTCTTCGGCCCGGTTCAGATCAAAGCGTGTCCGGCGCACGATCACCTCTTTTTGATGATCAAGGTAGCAGGAAAGCATCTCTTTCAAATTGAGAACTTTCGGCTCCCCGTTGACCAGCGACAGCATGATGATGCCGTAGGTTTGCTGCAGCGGGGTATATTGATAGAGCTGGTTGATGATCAGCTGTGGTTCATATTCCGGTCGTATTTCCAGAACTATGCGGACTCCTGAGTGATCGGACTCGTCTCTCAGATCGGTGATCCCCTCGATCTTCTTCCCCTTGACCAGATCGGCGATCTTTTCAACCAACCTGGCTTTATTCTGCTGGTAGGGCAACTCGCTGATCACCAGGTGGTCCCGCCCTTTATCCTTTTTCTCAAGGAAAACCCGCCCCCTCATGCGGATGATCCCGCGGCCGGTCCGGTAAGCCTTGTTAATGCCATCATAACCGACAATCAGACCCCCGGTGGGGAAGTCAGGTCCTTTAACAAACCGCTGCAATCCTTCCACCGCTATTCCGGGCTGCTCGATCAGACAATAGAGCGCATCGATCAGTTCACCCAGATTGTGGGGCGGGATGTTCGTGGCCATCCCTACGGCGATGCCGGCCGAGCCATTGGCGAGCAGATTGGGAAAACGCGAGGGAAGGACCACCGGTTCTTGCAGGCTTTCATCAAAATTGGGCCGAAAATCCACCGTCTCTTTATGGAGATCGGTCAGAAGTTCCATCGCCGCCGGTGAAAGACGGGCTTCGGTATAACGCATGGCTGCCGCCGCGTCACCATCGAGCGAACCGAAGTTGCCGTGACCGTCCACCAGGGGGTAACGGGTTGAAAAATCCTGGGCCAGGCGAACCATGGCATCATAAAGAGCGACATCCCCGTGGGGGTGGTATTTACCGAGCACTTCACCAACAATCCGCGCCGACTTTCGATGGGGCTTATCCGGTGTTGAACCCATCTCTGACATTGCGTAAAGGATACGCCGGTGTACCGGCTTGAGCCCGTCCCGAACATCGGGAAGCGCGCGGCTGACGATCACGCTCATGGCGTAATCGAGAAACGAACTTTTTACTTCTTCATGGACGCTGACAGGTATCACGCGTTTTTTTTCAGCCATATAAGTCCCCTCATTTCCTCTACATCCAAAGAAGGCGGCCCTCCGCCTTTGATCAATACATAATTACGTTTTCTTTTTATTCGATCTTTTCCCCTGTTTCTTCAATTTTTGCCGCAGCAGGCGATCCAGCTCTTTTTTCTGTTCCGGGACGACGGCCCATGTTTCAGCGGTCTGTTTTTTGGAGTTGCCTAATTGAAACTCCAGCAGCGTACCGTTCCAGCGATATGATTTGATCTGTTCCCATGGCCAGAACCAGCGCGCAGAAGAGATTTCTTTTTCTCGCATTGCCTGACGCTCCAGCTGCCTGGCCAAAAAGGCAATCATGAGAAAAATATAGAACACAATCCGGCTGCCGTAGATCCACCGGTCGGTTGATGCGGCAGCTCCTGCTACCGCAAGATCATTTAATTTTTTCAGATCGGACCACAGAAAAAAAGCACAGACAGCACACACAAGAAGTGTCGAAATCAACAAGTCCAGATTGATCCTGTTAAACAGCACCTGACTTACTTTAAACGTAACTTGTCCAGTTTTACGGTTACGGTAAAGCAGGTAACCGGCAATTAAAACAACCAGCAGCAAGAAAGGAAGTAACATATAATACATCTCTTTCACCTCCACGGGAGCATGCCCTTGCCGCCAATGGCCGGTAAAATAACTACCCGGGCTACTGAAGGGTCGCCTTTCGGCCGGGGGGAGCAGGTTTCTTCAGCACAGGAGTCCTTATATGTCCAGGTTCCGGACCATGCTTGCGTTTTCTTCAATAAAGCGCCGGCGCGGCTCCACTTTGTCGCCCATGAGCACGTTAAACATTTGATCCGCTTTTTGAGCATCGATCAGCTCCACCCGCTTGATAAACCGTGTCTCGGGGTTCATGGTGGTCTCCCACAGCTGGTCCGGGTTCATCTCGCCCAGACCCTTGTAGCGCTGTACCTGAATGCCGTCACGCCCCCAGCTTTCGAGTAATTTTTCCAGTTCATCATCCCGGTAGAGATAGAGCTCCTTCTTCCCTTTTTTTACCTTGTAGAGCGGCGGCTGGGCAATATAGATAAAGCCGCTCTCAATCAGCTCGGGTAAAAAACGATAGAAAAAGGTCAGCAGCAGCACCCTGATGTGGGAACCGTCTACATCGGCATCAGTCATGATGACAATTTTCTGATAGCGGGCCCTCTCTATGGTAAAGTCTTCGCCGATCCCTGTTCCGACAGCGGTGATGATCGTGCGTATCTCTTCGTTGCCCAGAATCCGATCCAGCCTTGATTTTTCCACGTTGAGAATTTTGCCCCGCAGGGGAAGGATGGCCTGTATCCTCCGGTCCCTTCCCTGCTTTGCCGAACCGCCTGCAGAATCCCCTTCCACCAGAAAGAGTTCGCTCTCTCCCGGATCCTTGCTGCTGCAATCGGCCAGCTTGCCGGGCAGGTTGGTAAATTCAAGAGCATTCTTCCGGCGGGTTAGCTCCCTGGCTTTCCGGGCAGCCTCCCGGGCCTGCGCAGCCCGGATTGCTTTCTCCACAATCCTGCGGGCGATGGTGGGGTTTTCCTCGAGATAGGTTCCCATGCCTTCGTAGCAGACAGTATCAACCGCACTGCGAATTTCGGTGTTGCCGAGTTTTGTTTTCGTCTGCCCTTCGAACTGCGGATCATGCAGCTTCACGCTCAATATCGCCGTCAATCCTTCGCGGACGTCATCTCCGCTAAAATTGCTTTCATTTTCCTTCAACAAGCCTGTCCGGCGGGCATAATCGTTGATTAACCGGGTCAAAGAGGCCTTGAATCCTTGTTCGTGCGTGCCTCCTTCTTTGGTATGGATATTATTTGCGTAAGTATAGATCATTTCATTGTAACCTCTTTGATATTGCAGCGATATCTCGATATAAAAACTGTTTATTTCACGGTGGATATAGATCGGCTTTTTCGGCACGACATCTTTACCCTGATTGAGATAGGTAACATACTGGTTGATTCCGCCATCATATCGGAACTGCTCGGTTAAATCGCTGCGCAGATCTTTAAATGTTATGCGCGTGCCTCTATTTAAAAAAGCCAGCTCGCGGAGCCGCTGAATAATAATATCGTTTTCAAAATTGATTTCCTCGAAAATCTTGGGATCCGGGCGAAAGGTAATCTTGGTTCCGGTCCGCTTGCTTTTCCCCGTAACTTTCAATTCGACAATTTTTTTCCCCCTCTCGTAACGCTGATGGTAGATCCTGCCGTTACGAAAAATTTCTACTTCGAGCCATTCCGAGAGAGCATTGACTACAGAGATACCTACGCCATGGAGCCCTCCGGCTACTTTGTAAGTTTCATTGCTGAATTTTCCCCCGGAATGCAGGGTGGTCAGGACTACCTCCACGGCCGGCCGTTTCTGTTGCGGGTGTTCCTCTACAGGGATGCCGCGTCCATCGTCAGTCACCGTAACGCTGTTATCCTGATGGATCCATACATTGATATTTTTACATCCGTACGGCACTTCATCAATACTGTTATCCACCACCTCAAAAACCAGGTGATGCAAACCGGGGCTGCCGGTGGAGCCGATATACATGCCGGGCCGGCGGCGAATCGCCTCAAGCCCTTCGAGAACCTGGATCTGGGCGGCGCCGTACTCATTTTTTCTATGGTCAGGTTTCTGCCTGGTCATCACATACCTCCATCAATTCTCCATACAGTTCAATTATATCATCAACTACTACAGGTTTAAACTTGCTTCTTCTCAAGTTATATTTCTGCGGGCCAGGGTGGCCGGCACTACAGGCGAGACCAAAACATCGCTGCCGGTAACAATAAAAGATTTATAGCGTTTCAAGTCGCTGTTTCGATTAAAATCTCTTGCGCTGGCAGATTCCAGAAACTGTTTATTGATCAGGTTGTCCCTGAGGTTCATATGAAAAATACCGATTACATCCCGTTTAAAAACAATACGTGCATTTCCAATGTGCAGAAACATTGTCATTCCTCCTACGATCAGGATTATCTTTGAACCTGTTAACGTTCAGAGCAGTTCAAGTGGAACAGTTATCATTTTTACTTAACAGTCCGATCTGAAAATAAATATCACCCACCACCTTTTCTCCGGCATATTGATTCAACTTTTCAATCAATTGCGGCTTCAGCAAGGTAAGATGGTAGGCCCAGGTTGAATCGCGCACCAGGACCAGGAGTACCTGTCTTTGCAGGTGCCGGGCGCTGGTTACTGCAGCGATCTCTTTACCAACCAGCTGATCCCATTGATCTATTATAAGATATTGCTGATATTGGCGCCACATTTTTCGTTTGCGCAGGACCTTCTCAATAATCTGCCCCAGCTCAATCAATTGTAATCTCTCCCCTGCACACTGAAAAAGTGTATGATTCCTTAAAAGACTCCTTCTCAACATCTGCCAGCGGCACCGCCGTGGTAATAAAGGTTTGATCCTCCCTGTTAATTAAAAAATCGATGAGCTGGCGGCGCCTTTCTCCATCAAACTCTGAAAAAACATCGTCCAGCAGCAGGATGGTCCGCCCGCATCCGGCGCTGTTGAAGAGATCCACTTCCCCCATCTTCAAAGCCAGGACTGCACTCCGCTGTTGCCCCTGGGAGCCGAACTTGCGGGCATCACAGCCGTTGATTAAAACAGCAAAATCATCGAGATGCGGACCAACCTGGGTGGAACCTTTACGCAACTCGGAGGATCGAGCGGCACTCAATTGTTCCTGAAAGGTACTTTCCACCAACTCTAATAAATCTTCGTCGAAATGAATAGTTGACAAATAACGCAGGGAGAGATTTTCACTTCTTCCAGTCAATATGGCAAAGTAAGATTGAGCCCGTAGCTCCAATGCCTGCAGCAGCAAAACTCTTTCTTTTAGAATCCAGCTCCCGGTTTCCACGAGCGCCTTATCCCAGGGTTCCATTATTGAATAATCGAAGGATCGGCTGCCGCTTTTCTCTTTCAATATCCGGTTACGCTGACGCAAAACACGATAGTAATCGCGCAGCCGGCGATAATAAAGCGGTTTCAGGCGGGATCCCTCCATGTCGATAAAACGGCGTCGCACAGATGGGCCTTCTTTTATCAGAAAAAGATCATCCGGGGTAAAGGTCACCACCGGATGCCGGTAAATGTAGTCAATTCTCTTGACCGGTTTGCCGTTCAATTTAATTTGCAGGAGATGCGGCTGCCGGTAGCCTATTTCGGCCTGGCAGCACTCTTTCTTGATCAGAAAAGATCCTTTTAAATAAAAATAATCGCTCCCAAAACGCAACATTTCAGATTCCTGATTGGTGCGAAATGAGCGGGAGACAGCCAGGTAATAAATTGCCTCAAGAAGATTGGTCTTCCCCTGGGCGTTCTTTCCGCAAAAGATATTAATACGGGGATGAAAGACCAGCTCCTGGCGGCCGTAATTACGAAAATTGTTCAGAAGAAGCGATGCCAGATACACGCTTTTTTACCATAACCTCAGTCCATTTTGATCGGTAACACCAGGTAAAGATAGTTCTCATCCTCCGGTAAGCGGAAAATAACGGGACCGGTTTTCCCGTGAAAATCAATGACCATCGCCTCTGCAGGAGCAGCCTTTAGAATATCCATGATAAAGCGGGAATTGATATAAAGTTCAACTTCTTCCCCCTCGTATTGAATGGATATTTTCTCTTCCATCCGTCCGATCTGTGAAGAGACTCGCACCGTCAGGGAGCTATTCGCTACAGAGAGATGAACCGCGTTGTTGGGTCCTTCGGCCAGCAGCGCCGCCCGCCCGATCGTCTCTTCCATCTCTCTACGGTTGATCGTAGCCCTGGTCAAATAACGCTCCGGGATAACAGAGCTGATATCAGGATATTTTTCATTGAGCAGCCTGGCGGCAAAATATACCGTTCCTAAATCGAAGATCAGTTGCTCGTTGCTCGGGAACAGCACTACCTGCCCGTCACTCTGATCTAGAATCTTTAAAAGTTCGCGCAGCGCTTTTGCCGGAACCAGGCACCTGTCAGCTGTAAAATTCCAATTTTCATTATAGATATTCTTGACCACCAGGCGGTAGGTATCAGAGCCGACCAAACTCCACCGGTTATTGTTAAATTCAAAAAGAACACCATTAAAAGCCGGCCTGGTCTCCTCAGTGGATGCAGCAAAGACGACCATCTTCAAGATCTGCTTGAGGTCTGACGGGTCCATATTAATTCCTTCGTTGTTTTTCGGTAAAACCTTTTCGACAGGAGGAAAGTCCGCCGGATCGGCACCAAATAAATTATATTTGGCCCGGCCGCTGCTTAGAGCAATCTGGAAGTTGTCAGGGTTCAATTCAAACCTGACCTCAGAATCGGGCAAAAAACGTACAATCTCGGTTATCTTTGGAGGAAGTAATACTTTACCGGGCCCTTCGCCTTCATAGGGCAGGGAAACTTTAATGGAAAGCTCAAGATTTGTTCCTGAGAGAGTAATTTGTTGGGGGTCACTTTCCAAAAAAATGTTCTCCAGATATTGGATGGTAGATTGCCTGGACAAAGCTTTCTCCACAATCTCCAAAGAACGGTT
>CAZPET010000020.1:0-13765 GCA_964585625.1 uncultured Syntrophomonadaceae bacterium | reverse complement strand
TGTCGCCCATGCGCCTGTAGCTCAGGGGGAGAGCGCCTGCTTGACGCGCAGGAGGCCGCAGGTTCGATACCTGCCGGGCGCACCACATTGAAGAGCAGCAGGCAGCTGCTCTTTTTCATAATTTGCAGTATTAATTTTACAGGGAGGGTGGGCTGTGCCGGCTAATCTGACCCCGCAGTATCATGCCGCCGAGGAGAGATATCGTTACGCCAGGATGGCTGAAGATAAAGAAGCGGCGCTGCAGGAGATGCTTGCGCTGATCCCCAAGCACAAGGGGACCGAGAAGCTCCAGGCGGATATTAAAAAACGCCTGGCCCGCCTGAAAGAAGAGGGTAAAAAGAAGAAACAGGCCAGGGGCTACGATCCCTTTGCCGTGGAGAGAGAGGGAGCGGGGCAGATTGTCCTGGCGGGTTATCCGAACTGCGGCAAGTCGGCCCTGGTCGGCGCTCTGACCCGCGCCAGGGTGAAGATAACAGACTACCCCTTTGCCACTTCACTGCCGGTTTCGGGGATGATGCCCTATGAAGATACCTATGTTCAGCTTGTCGATACGCCTCCGGCAACGCCTGAGGCAATCCCGCCCGGCCTGACCGGCACCTTCAAGGCTGCCGATGCCCTTCTGATTGTGATCGACGCCGCCTCGCCGGAATGCCTGGACCAGCTTGAGGGGATGCTGCAGCTGCTCCAGGAGCGGGAAGTGATCGATCTGTCTGAAGATGGCGAGATTATCGCTCCGCTGCCCTTTCTGATAGTTGCCACCAAGAGCGACCTGCCGGAAAGCGAAGAAAATTTGCAGGTATTGCGTGAATTGAGGCCCGATTTAAATATAGACGCTGTCTCCTGCCACGGCCACGGGCTGGACCGGCTGCGCCAAAAGCTGTTTGATATTTTGGGGGTGATCCGGATCTACGGAAAAGCGCCCGGACGGCCTCCTGACGAAAAAAAGCCCTTTATCTTGAGAAAGGGAAGTACCGTGCTTGATTTTGCGGAGCTGGTCCATAAAGATTTTCCCAAAAAGCTGAAGAGCGCCCTGGTCTGGGGGTCTTCCCGTTTTGACGGCCAGGCGGTCCCGCGGGATTATATTCTTGCAGATCGGGATGTGGTCGAGCTGCAGCTGTAGCGGCTGCTGTTTTGCCGGCCGCACGCCTGAAAAATTTCCGGCTGGAGTGACGGTCCGGGCAGGTGCGTCAGCATCAAGTATCAAGAAAGCCCTGCCGGTTACAGGAGATTGCCGCTGCGGCAATCCGGGCCTCGCGGTGGAATAAAATTATTCAACGGGGTGAGCGCCATCGATGACGGCAGGAAACGCTGCAACCGCCTGGATGGAAAGACCTGGACCCGCTACAGTATCAGCGTTTGGAGCGATCTGCGCAGGTCCATTCCGGAGTCGCGGCTGAACCATCCGGCGGCCTTTCCCCTGCAGCTTGCCGGGCGCTGTATCGAGATCTTTACCGCGGCCCCGGGTGAAGTGGTGCTCGATCCCTTTGCCGGGACGGGGACAACACTGCTCGGAGCCTACAATCTAGGCCGGCAGGGAGTCGGCTTTGAAATCTATGAGCGCTACCTGGCGCTCTTTGAGCAGCGGCTCCGCTCCGAAGAGGCTGCTCCTGCCGGGAGCCGGTTTCCCCGGCCCCGCCTCTACCATGACAACGCCCTCAACCTGGGACACTACCTGGAGCCAAACTCGGTCGATTTTATCCTCACCTCACCGCCCTACTGGGACATCCTTCTGGCGAAGCGCTCTGCCGACCGCCGCCGGCAGCGCGATTACGGAGAGCATGCCGCCGATCTGGGCCGGTCCGGTGACTACCGATCCTTCCTCGAGAGTTTGACCGCGGTCTTTCGCGAGGCGCACGCTGTATTGAAACCGGGCCGGGCCTGCGTGGTCGTGCTCATGGATCTGCGCAAAAAGAACCGCTTTTATCCTTTGCATATGGATCTCTGCGCGGCGCTGCAGCCGGCCGGCTTCCAGCTTGAAGATATCATTATCTGGGACCGGCGCCATGAATATAACTATCTCCGCCCGCTCGGTTACCCCGCGGTATTTCGCGTCAACAAGGTCCACGAATATCTTTTAATTTTCTCCAGGCCTCATGAGAAAAAGAGGAAAGATGGAAGATGAAAGGATTAAAATGTTGCTGAATATAAATTTAAATAATACTAACCGGTTATTTTCCGGAAGGCGGCAAAACTGACCTGCCTCTGCGTTAACTGAAAGGAGGACACATCTTGCCGGAACATCTCAGCAGAACAATTCAAGAAGAACGGCTTCCCGAGCCCGACTACGCCCGGCTTGCGGAAAAGCTTCGCTCTGTCGTCGGCAGCGAGGGCGTCTCGGCGGGCGGGGCTGACCGGCTCGCCACCTGCCGCGATTACTGGCCCATGGGAACGCTCTGGTTCCTGGAAGGAAAGACCCCGGCGCTGCCGGGCCTGGTGGTCTGGCCGCGCAGCACGTCCGAGGTGGCTGCGGTGCTCAGGCTGGCCGGCGCGGACAACGTCCCGGTAACCCCGTACGGCGAAGGTTCCGGAGCGCTCGGCGGGGCCATCCCGCTGCAGGGCGGCATTGCTCTGGATCTGAAACGGATGAACAGGGTGTTGGAGCTGGACCGGGATAATTTGATGGTTACCGTCGAACCCGGACTTAACGGGTCGCGTTACGAAGAATATCTCAACCGGCGCGGGTTTACCGGGGGCCATTTTCCCCAGTCGTTGCGCTGCTCCACCGTGGGGGGATGGGCCGCCTGCCGGGCGGCGGGGACATTTTCCACCCGCTACGGCAAGATCGAAGATATGGTTGTCTCCCTCGGGGCGGTGCTGCCAGACGGGACAGTGATCCGCGGCCGCAATTTGCCGCGCACGGCCACCGGCCCGCGGGTGGATTATCTTTTTCTGGGCTCCGAAGGCACCCTCGGGGTGATCACGGAGATCACCCTGCGGATCTGGCCGTACCCGGAAAAACGGATCTGCAGCTCCTATGCTTTCGAGAGCATCGAGCGGGCCCTCGAGGCGATCCGCCGGCTGATCCGGGCCGGGGCGCGCCCCGCGGTGGTGCGGCTTTATGATTCCGCCGAGACGGCGCATCATTTTCCCGATTGCGAAGCGGCGGCGGGGCGGGCCATTTTGATCCTGCTTTTCGAAGGCAATTCCGGAATCATCGACGCGGAAGATCAAGTGGCGGCCGGCCTGGCCCGCGAGGAAGGCGGCGTGGCCGCCGGTCCTGAACCGGTGGAGCGCTGGCTGGAAACCCGCTTTGATGTGGGCATCGCTTCGAAGCTCTACCGGCAGGGAGCCGTTGTTGATACCATCGAGGTCTCCACCACCTGGACAAATGCGGCGCCGCTCTACCACGCCATGCAGAAAGCGGTGCTCGCGGTGGAGGGGACGGCGCTGGCCACCGGGCACTACTCCCATGTCTACCCGGAGGGAACGGCGCTCTACCTGACCCTGGTCGGTTTTCCTTCCGGCGATAAGGCGGAATATTACAGGCGTCTCTGGAGCGCCGCCATGGAGAGCTGCCTGGCCCTGGGCGGCGCCATCAGCCACCACCACGGCGTCGGCCTGCACCGGGGGCCCTGGATGGCGCAGGAGCACGGCGCGGCGCTGGAGGCGCTGCGCATGATTAAAGAGGCCTTCGACCCGCAGGGGATCATGAATCCGGGCAAGCTGGGCCTGGGGGAGGTGGAGAAATGGCGGAAGTAAACCGGGATCTGCTGCTCGATTGTGCGATCTGTCCGAACATGTGCCGCTGCGAATGCCCCGTGGACCAGGTATTCGGCCGCGAGGCTGCTTCTCCCTCCGGTAAAGCCCGCCTGGCCCACCTGCTGCTGGAGGGTCATATAGATTGGGAGAGCGATCTTCTGGAGGCGCTCTCGGCCTGCCTGGGCTGCCGCGGCTGCCGGCTGCTCTGCCCCTTTCCCGAACTCGACCTGGCCGAAGAGCTGCTCCTGGCGCGGACGGAAGCCTGCCCCGCCGGGATGATTCTTCCCGCCGCGGTTCCTTATTTGAACAATTTGAAAAAGTTCGGCAGCCCCTACGGCGCCCGCCCTGGCGGCCCGGACCGTCCCGCACCGGATGGTAATCCCGAGGTGCTCTACTTCGTCAACTGCACCACGCAGGCAAACCACCCCCGGTCGCAGCAGATCACCCTGGAGCTGCTCGATGCCGCCGGGGTTTCTTACCGGGTGCTGGACCACTACTGCTGCGGTTACCCGGCGCAGATCTGGGGCGACCTGGAGCTGGCCCGGCAGCTGGCGGCGGAAAATAGCGCCCGCGCGGCACAAAGCGGCGCCTCGCTCCTGCTGACCGACTGCCCGGAGTGCTGGCATACCTTTACGGCCAGGTATCCTCAATGGGGCAGCGAGCTAAGCCTGCCCGTGGTTGACACGGCCGCATTTTTTCTCGGGCTGGTGCAGCAGGGGCGGCTCAAGCCGGGGCGGCTCGAAGGGATCAAAACGGTTACTTACCACGATCCCTGCATCTGGGCGCGGGTGGCCGAAAAATGCGCGGCGCCGCGCGAGCTGCTGCAGAGTATCCCCGGGCTGGAGCTGAATGAAGCCCGGCCGGCGGGGCGGGAGACGCGCTGCTGCGGCGGCGGGGCCATGTTCCAGCTGACCTTCCCGGAGCACTCCGCAGAGATGGCCCGGCGGCGCCTGGATGAACTGCCGCCGTCCGAAGCGCTGGTCACCTCCTGCCCGTTCTGCCGCGAGAACCTGCAGGCGGGCGGCGGAAGGGTGCTGGACCTGGCCGAACTGCTGGGCCTGGCCGCTCTCCGGTAAGGGGTTAACAGGATATCATTTTGAGTAATTAAATGGGGGGTGTTGAATTGAAAGCATTGAAGACCGCCGTGGTGGTCAATCCGGTTTCGGCGAACGGAGTCACCGCCAGGCGCTGGCCGGAGATCGCCGCCTTGCTGGAACGTGAAGGGTTTCTCTTTGACAGTTTCATGACGGAAGCTCCCGAACATGCCACGGAGCTGACCCGCCGGGCGCTCCGGGACGGCTGCGACCTGGTGGTCTCGGTAGGGGGCGACGGGACGCACAATGAAGTGATGAACGGTTTCTTTACAACGGACGGCCCGCTGCGCCAGGAGGCGCAGCTCGGCTTTATCTCTATGGGCACGGGGAGCGACCTGATCAGAACGCTGCAGATCCCCAAAGATCCGGCGGAGGCGGTAAAGCGCCTTCTCGGGGACCGGCCGCGGGCGGTTGATGTGGGCAGGCTTAGTTTCGTTAGTCACCGCGGGGATAAAGAGACGCGTTATTTTATCAACATTGCCGGGCTGGGGCTGGACGGCGATACTGTGGACCGGGTTAACCGGACCAGCAAGGCTTTGGGCGGCTTTGTCTCTTTTCTCTGGGGGACCGTGGCCAGCCTGATGCTCTACCGCAACCAGGAGATGGCGGTCACTGTTGATGATCAGCCCGTGTTTGAAGGGCCGGTGACGATAGTGGCCGTAGCCAACGGCCGCTATTTCGGCGGGGGGATGTGCATCGCTCCCCATGCGCAGATGGAGGACGGACTTTTCGATATCGTGATCATGCACAACCTGGGCAAGGTTAACCTGCTCGTGAACCTGCCCAGGGTCTACCGGGGGACTCACCTGACTCATCCCAACTGTATCAGTTTGCGCGGCCGGAAGGTGGCCATTCAGACTGAACAGGCTCTCTTGAATCTGGACGGCGAGCAGCCGGGCCGGGGGCCGGTGGAGGTGGAGCTGCTGCCCCTGGCGCTGCGGGTGAAAGCTTAAGGAAAATACTTAATTCGGCGGAAGGTAGTAGATAGCGGGTACTCCTCATATAATAAAGCAGGAAGGAGGAGGCCCGGTGAAGACTATCTCCATAGTGGCCAGGCGCTCTTGTGACCGGCTGCAGCAGAGGCTGGAGCAGAAGGGCGCCTTTTTAAATAATTTGCCGTATCGCTGCTGCTGGAGCGACTGCGGCAGCGCCGGCAAGATGCTTGCTTTTATCCCCGGCCAGACCGCCGACAGAGCCTCCCGGAAAGCGCTTGGAGAAGAGATCGCCTCCCTGGTGGCGCATTTCATCATCGAGGACTTGAAGGTTCATCTGTTACATGATCTGCTTCGTTTTCACTATTTCTATTTCGGCAAAGAGGAGCATGAAGAGATCCTCGCCATTGCCTGCCGCAACTTTGAAAGTGCGAAGCTTGACCGCCGCCGGGAGATCCACCGGGAATTGATCGAGAAAAATATCCGCGCATACCTGAACGGAGCACATGATCATATGAATATTGAAGGGTTCTACAATTTCCGGCTGCACGACTGCCGCTGCGAACTGCGCCGGGTGATTGACGAAGCCGTGGAGAGCCATCTTGCCGAGAGAGAATACCGTGAATTTGTCCGCCTGCTGAAGTATTTTCTGAACCTGCAGCAGCCGAAGATAGATCTGATCCACCTCTCAGTCGACCAAAAAGGACGCGTCCGGATTACCGATCACCGCTTCAGGCAGGTCGATCCCTGCGACTGGGAGGAATTCGATCTAACAGATTTTGACGAGGAGAGCGATTACGAAGATATCCTTGTGAGCATGCTTGTTTCGGTAGCGCCGCGCCGGATCATGCTGCACCGGAGCGTCTCCTTGCGCTATCCCCGGGCGGTGGAGAGCCTGCGCAGCATTTTTGAAAACCGGCTTATATACTGTGAAAACTGCAGCCATTGCCGCCGGGAGAAGCCCCCTCTTTTTACCGGCGACAGCAACCCGCGGCCGCTCAGTTAGTTGTTTTGGTGCCAGGCACCGAAACAACTAAACAATGGGGACAGACCTAAGTCTTCAGGTCTGTCCCCGAACCTTGGCTCCTTGTCTTGACAGGGGTAGGGACAAGTCATATCATAAAGCTATCTAATTGCAGCAGGGAAGGAGGCGCACAAGTTGCCGCAGATCAGGGTTAAGTTTAAACAGGGGAAAGAGCTCTCCTATCCTGCGGGAGTCAGCTTGCTGGAAATCTGCCGTGAACAGGAGGACTGCCGCAGCGGCGCTATCATTGCGGCAGAGGTTAACGGAAAGGAATGCGATCTCGGGAGCCTTCTTGAATCTGACAGCGAGATCGCCTTTTTGGATTTCTCCACAGAGCAGGGCGCGAGGATCTACCGCCACAGCACCAGCCACGTTCTGGCCCAGGCCGTGAAGAGGCTCTACCCCGGAGCCAGGCTGGGGATCGGTCCGGCGATAGAGAACGGGTTTTACTATGATTTTGAGTTTGCGGAGCCCGTTTCGGCTGACGACCTCGGGAAAATCGAGGCGGAGATGGGGCGGATCATGGCCGAGAGGCTGCCGTTCAAACGTCGTGAAGTCAGCCGGGAAGAGGCGCTTGCTCTTTTCCGGGATAGGGGCGAACCGTATAAATGCGAGCTGATCGCCGAACTGCCGGAGGATGAGCCGATCTCGATTTACGAACAGGGCGATTTTGTCGATCTCTGCGCCGGTCCCCACCTGCTCGATACCGGCAAGATCGGGGCGGTTAAGCTGACCGGCCTGGCCGGCGCTTACTGGCGGGGCGACGAGCGCAATCCGATGCTGCAGCGTATCTACGGCACCAGCTTTCCCACTTCGGAGCAGCTGGCACAGCACCTGGAGCTGCTGGCCGAAGCCCAGAAAAGGGACCACCGCAAGCTTGGCCGCGAGCTCGACCTTTTCAGCCTGCATGAAGAAGGCCCCGGCTTCCCCTTCTTTCACCACAACGGGATGGTGATCATCGAAGAGCTGCTCTCTTTCTGGCGCGACGAGCACCGCCGGGCGGGATACGAAGAGATTCGCACGCCGCTGATCTTGAACCGGGCGTTATGGGAACAGTCCGGCCACTGGGATCATTTCCGCGAAAATATGTATTTTACCCGGATTGACGAGCAGGATTATGCGGTCAAGCCGATGAACTGCCCCGGGGCGATGCTGGTCTACCGCTCGCGCATGCACAGCTACCGGGACCTGCCGCGGCGCATTGCCGAGCTGGGCCTGGTTCACCGCCATGAACTGTCCGGCACCCTGCACGGCCTGCTGCGCGTGCGCAGCTTCACCCAGGACGACGCCCACTTATTTATGACCCCGGATCAGATCGAATCGGAGGTTGCCGGCGTGATCGAGATGGTCGATTACTTTTACCGCATTTTTGGTTTCAGTTACCGCGTTGAACTGAGCACCAGGCCGGCCAAGGCAATGGGCAGCATCGAAATGTGGAACAGGGCCGAAGCGATTCTGGAGCGGGTCCTGCAGGACAAAGGGCTTGCCTACCGGATCAACGAGGGTGACGGCGCTTTTTACGGGCCGAAAATCGACTTTCACCTGGAGGACTGCCTCGGCCGCAGCTGGCAGTGCAGCACCATCCAGCTCGACTTCCAGATGCCCGAAAAATTTGATCTCACCTATATCGGTGACGACGGCCAGAAACACCGCCCGGTGGTGATCCACCGCGTCATCTACGGGGCGATCGAGCGCTTTCTGGCGCTGCTGATCGAGCAGTATGCGGGCGCCTTCCCGGCCTGGCTGGCCCCGCAGCAGGCTGTAGTGATCCCGATCACAGAAAGGCAGCACGCCTACGCCGCGGAAGTCTGCACCGCCCTGCGCGGCGCCTCCTTCAGGGTTTACCTGGATGACCGCAACGAGAAGGTCGGCTACAAGATCAGGGAGGCCCAGTTGAAAAAGATCCCCTATATGCTGGTATTGGGTGAGCGTGAGGCCGCAGGGAACCTGGTGGCGGTACGGCACCGGGAGTCAGGCGACCTCGGACCCTGGGCGCTGGATAAGTTTATGGCTCGCTTGAAGGAGGAAATTGAAGAAAAAAAATAATTTGACCTCAGGGGCGATTTTTGGTATGCTTTGTTCAGGTGAAAATTAATTATTGATATCAAGTAGAAGCCACTGCTTCTCACCCTGGGGCGCCGGGAAAGACGATGCTGCCGCCAGGGTTATCCGGATTAAAATGAGGATTGGTGAGCAGGTGGTTAGGCCTGCTCTTATTTTTTGCTAATTTAATGGGGGAATGCTATGGCGGGAGGTGATAAAGATTACCAAAAATTTGTTCGTCAATGAGCAAATTAAAGCCCGGGAAGTGCTCGTGATCGACGTCGACGGCAACCAGCTGGGGGTGATGGCGCTCAAAGATGCGCTCGAAGCGGCCCGGCTGAAAAGGCTGGACCTGGTGAACGTGGCGCCCAACGCCCGCCCGCCGGTATGCCGGTTGATGGACTTCGGCAAATATAAGTATGAGCAGAGCAAGAAAGAACGCGAAGCCCGCAAGAAACAGAAGCTGATCACGCTCAAAGAGGTCAAGCTGCGCCCGAAGATCGAGCAACACGATTTTGCGGTGAAAGTAAAAAGCAGCCGCCGCTTCCTGGAGAGCGGGGACAAGGTTAAGGTAACCGTGATGTTCCGGGGCCGGGAACTGGCTCATCCGGAAATTGCACAGCGTCTATGCCAGGAGATGGTTAAAGAGCTGGACGACTGTGCCGTTGTTGAACGCAACGCCAAGCTTGAGGGGCGTAACATGATCATGATTTTGTCCCCTAAATCATAGTTGAAGGAGACAGGAACGATGCCTAAAATGAAAACCCACCGGGGGGCAGCGAAACGTTTCAAAAAAACAGGGAGTGGCAAGATCAAGCGCTTCCGCGCTTACGGGAGCCATCTCCTGGCGAAAAAAAGCGCCGGACGTAAAAGAAGACTGCGCAAATCAACCACGGTCAGCGCTTCCGACTACAAACGGGTGGAGAAGCTATTGCCCTAATCGAGAAAGGAGGTCCCCATCATGCCCCGCGTTAAACGAGGACCGATTGCCCGCCAAAGACGCAAGAAAGTAATGAAACTGGCGAAGGGATATTACGGGGGTAAGAGCAGGCTGTACCGGACGGCAAACCAGCAGGTCATGAAATCGCTCTTTTACGCCTACCGGGATCGCCGGCAGCGGAAAAGAGACTTCCGCAAACTCTGGATAGCCCGGATCAATGCCGCCGCCCGTTCCAACGGACTCTCTTACAGCCGTTTTATTAGCGGCCTTAAAAAGGCCGATGTCGAGATTAATCGGAAGATGCTTGCCGATATGGCCGTTCATGACCAGGCCGGCTTCAACAGATTGGTTCAGGTGGCGAAGAAGCACAGCTAGTGCCGTCAACAAAATTTGTCATGTTTTAAATCCCCCCCGGCCCCCCTTTTTCAAAGGGGGGAGCGGCAAGCGACCGGAAAGCCTCCCTTTTTTAAGGGGGAGCGGCAGGTGACCAGAGAGCTCCTCTTCCAAAAGGGGAGCGGCAAGCGACCCGAAAGTCCCCCTTTTTTAAAGGGGGATTTAGGGGGATTTAGGGGGATTTATTGAGAAGTTGCTTGATAGAACGCAGGCTTTGTGAATATAATGGTTTACCTTGCTTATCCTCCGCTTTACCCATGGAGGTGAATAGCTTTTCCATGCAGCATCGCCCCAGACCCGCCAATCCGGAACGTTTTTTGGCCGGGGGATTTATCGCGGTAATTATTGCAGGTTCACTTCTTTTAAGCCTCCCTTTGGCCTATTCAGGCCGGGGGCATGCTTATATCGACGCTCTTTTTACCGCCACCTCCGCTGTCTGTGTCACCGGTCTGGCGGTTGTAGACACGGGAAGCTTCTATACGCTTTTCGGTCAAACCGTGGTGATGCTCCTGATTTTTACCGGCGCCCTCGGTTTCATGACCATGGCGACGTTGATCTTTACCCTGGTGGGGCGGCGGATCACGCTGCGCGACCGCCTGGCCATGCGCGAGGCTTTGAACCGCACCTCGCTGGCCGGACTGGGCCCGATGGTGCGGGCGGTGGTCCGGACGGCGCTTTTGTTTATCCTCGGCGGGACGGCGCTCCTGAGCCTGCGCTTTATTCCCCAAATGGGCCCGGCGCGCGGCATCCACTTTGCCCTTTTTCACTCTGTCTCCGCTTTCGGCAATGCCGGCCTGGATCTTTTCGGCAATTTTGAGAGCCTCACCCGCTTTCCCACCGATTACCTGGTCAACGGCACCATTGCCGCTCTTTTCATCTGCGGTGGGCTGGGCTTCACCGTGATCCTCGAAGTCTGGCGGTGGCTTTCACGCCGCAGCAGGGTCTCCTTACATACCAGGCTTGTTTTGATCATCACCGCTCTGCTGCTGGCAACCGCGACCTTATTGGTCCTGGCGCTTGAATACAGCAATTTGCAGACGATGGGGCCGTTATCGTTTGGGGGGAAGCTTTTTACCGCTTTTTTTACCGCCGCCACTCCCCGGACCGCCGGTTTCAGCGTTTTTAACCCCGGCCTTCACCGGGTTCCCACGCTGATTATTCTGCTGGCGCTCATGTTTATCGGCGCCTCACCGGGTTCGACGGGAGGCGGCGTAAAAACCACCACTTTCGGGGTAGTCGTCCTGGCCCTGGTCTCGCTGGTGCGGGGCCGGCGGGAGCTGATTCTTTTTGATCGGCGGATTCCCCGCAGCCGTATTTTCAAAGCGGCGGCGGTGATCGGCGGCGCGGCCGGCCTGGTATTTACGGTTACCTTTCTTCTCTCTCTCTTCGAAAGGGCGGATTTTCTCTCTTTGCTCTTCGAAACTGTATCTGCTTTCGGGACGGTGGGCCTCAGTACCGGGATCACCCCCGCGCTCTCCTGGCCGGGCAAGCTTGCGCTGATCATCACCATGCTTGCCGGGCGCATCGGCCCCCTGACGATGTTTGCCGCCCTGGCCAACCGGCATTTGCATGAAGATGAACCGCTTCATTATCCTGAAGAGAGTGTACCCATAGGATAACTAAAATTCTTGGAGGTGTTCCTCTGTGTCCAAGCAATACCTGGTAATCGGGGCCGGTCGTTTTGGCTCCAGCGTTGCCGCCACTCTTTGCGAACTGGGGCATGATGTGATGGTGGTCGATATCGATCCGGCGCTGGTGCAGCAGATCAGCGAATCGGTCACCCATGCCGTCCAGGCGGATGCCACCAGCGAGGCGGCCTTGAGCGCGCTGGGGGTCAAGGATTTCGATGTCATCGTTGTGGCCATAGGCCACGAGATCCAATCCTCTATTATGACCTGTATCTTGCTGATCGAGATGGGGGCCCGCTATGTCGTGGCCAAGGCGCAGACAGAGCTGCACGGCAAGGTGCTCTCCAAGATCGGGGTCAACCGGGTGGTTTTCCCGGAGAGGGATATGGGACAGAAGCTGGCGCACAGCCTCAGCACTTTTAATATTGTCGACCTGATTGAGCTTTCCTCCAACAGCAGCGTGGTTGAAGTTGCCGCGCCGGCGGAGATGGTCGGCCGCTCCCTCCAGGAGTTGAATTTAAGAGCGCGTTTTGGAATTAACGTGATCGCTTTGCGGAACAACGATGGAAAGACCAATATTTCTCCGGGAGCGGAAGATAAGATCAACAAGGACGATCTCATCGTTGCGGTCGGCGATAATAAAGCTTTGAAGAAAATGGGCTGGATTTAACTTGTCAATTAAAGAGATCGGCAGCAGCGATAACACGTATATAAAAGAATACCGCCGCCTGGCCGGCAGCCGCAAATACCGCCGCGGCGCCGGCAAACTGGCGTTTGAAGGGCCGCACCTGCTTGATGAGGCGCTGGCGGCGGGGCTGGTTCCCGAAGTTGTTATTTTTACTCGCAATTTTCTCGATGCGGGCGGCAATAACATTCTCTCCAATTTACCGGACGGGGCCAGGCAGTATCTGGTATCGCCCTCGCTTTTTGCCAGGCTGGCAGATACCGAAACCCCCCAGGAAGTGGCCGCGATTATCCCCTTTAGCGCGCCGGAGCTCCCAGCAATAATGACCCGGCCGCTTTCCCTGGTCTTGCTCCTGGACCGGCTCCAGGATCCCGGCAACATGGGCACGATTGTCCGGACTGCCTCCGCGGCCGGTGTTGACGCTCTTTTCTACGGCCCGGGCACGGTTGATCCTTACAGCCCCAAGGCGCTGCGCTCGTCGGCCGGCGCTCTCTTTCACCTGCCCCCGGTTGCGGTAGAAGAACCCCTGCAGCTGGTGAAGCTGCTGCAGGGCAGCGGCATGCTGGTCTTAGCCGCGCAGCCGCAGGGCGGGCAGATCTACTGGGAGATCGATTACCGGAGAAAAGTAGCCCTGTTGATCGGCAGCGAAAGCAGCGGCCTTTCGCCGGAGCTTTCCGCAGCGGCAGATCTTGCCGTCTCCATCCCCCAGGTTTCACCCCTCGACTCGCTGAACGCCGCCGTCGCCGCCGCCGTGCTCGTCTACGAGGTCCTCCGCCAGCGCACCGGGTGACACGGGGACGGTTCTCCGTCACCTTCTCAGCATTCCCTCACACCCACGTGGGAGAGGGGGGCCAGTCACCGGTTCGCTGCTCGATTAGGTGTCAAGAGAACAGTCCCCCTGTCATATGTTTATCCCTGTTTCTTTCTTTTGGCCAGCTTGAGGGCATTGAAAAGGCCTCTTTGCCGGATTGTTTTCATGGCCAGGCCTCGCGGGGTCATTTCAAAGAATTTACGCCCGTACCGGCTCAGGGCCTGCTCATCGATCTCAAAGCCAAGCCCGGGTTTATCGGGCAGGGTGATATAGCCTTCCTTGTCGATCATAAAGTGCTCTTTCATGATACCGTCACGGTAGCGCGGTATCCAGGCCGGCGGTTCGTAGGGAAATTCGATGGGTTTTTGTTTGGGGCATGCCGCGGCAACCTGCAGATTTATGGCAAAGCCGATCCCGTTTGTCCAGGTGTGCGGGCTAAAATCAAGGCCGCGCCTCATCGCTTCCTGCATCACCTTGACGGCGGTGTCAACGCCTGTAAAGGTGGAGTCAGGCTGG
>CAZPET010000019.1:0-13881 GCA_964585625.1 uncultured Syntrophomonadaceae bacterium | reverse complement strand
TCGTAGTCCCCGTGCACAACAATTTTCTCGCCTTTATCCAGGGCGGCGCAAATTCGCTCCACCGCCCCCTCCATCCCTTTCATCAGCCAGGGAGAGTGCAGCTGCTCCGGCGAGGGATAAAGAAAAGCGCGGGCAGCGCCGGCGCTTTTAATCCCGCGGTTTAGCAAAACTCGGGCCACGGCGGGCAGGATACCGAGCTCATCCGCCAGGACCGCGGCTTCTTCTGGTCGCGCTGGAGACGGTTCGTCCCAGCGTTTCTGAGAGAGGCTCATCTTTAGGAGGCTTCCCCTCCTTCTTCTTCATCTGCCGGTTCTGGCAGCGCCTGCAGCCGCGCCAGCTCCTGCTCAAGAGAGGCTTTCTCCTGCTCCAGGCTGTCCAAGCGCCGCTGCAGCTCTTCCTGCCGCTTTCTTCCGCCGCGCATCTGCAGAGCGGTACGGATTCCGCGGTAGAAACTGATCAGGCCCATCACCAGGGCGCCGGCGGCGGCAGCCCCGATGATCAGAACGATCAGGGGGATCTGCGCCTCTCCAAAAAGGTAGTTTACATTAACCGGCTGGTGATTGGCCGCGGCGACGATTGCTATCAGCAGGCTGAAAAGAAGTGCGAGAACAATCAAAAATGAACCCATCTTCTTCACTCCTTTAGTCCCAATGCGCTATCATAGCGGTAGCTTGTTGCTGAACCGCGGGCGAGTCATGCCTCACCCGCGGTTAATATCGCTCAGGCCAGGCGGCGCCGGGCCCGCCTGAACTCAAGCTCTTTCAGATCCAACCAGAGGGGAGCGGCGATAAATACCGATGAATAGGTCCCCACCAGCACACCGATAATCAGGGCGATCACGAAAGCGATCAGATCGAAGCTGCCGATAAAGTAGTAGAAACCGACCAGCAGCGCCGACAGGACCAGCAGCGTGGTCAGCGAGGTATTCAGGGTCCGGACCAGGCTCTGGCTGATGCTCTGATCCACCACCCCGGCATACTCGTCCTTCTTTTTCAGCTTGATATTTTCCCGGATCCGGTCGAAAACAACGATGGTATCGTTGATCGAATAACCGAATACGGTCAGCAAAGCGGCGATAAAGGGACTGTTCACCTCGATCTTCAAAATGGAAAATATGGCCACAATGATAAATATATCATGCAGCAGTGCTGTAATTGCGGCCAGGGCGAACTTGAACTCGAAGCGGATCGTGATATAGGCGATCATCCCGGCGATGGCCACGGCGAGGGCGATGAGGGCCTGGCGGGCCAGCTCACCGCTGATCACCCCGCCGACGCTCTCCACGCGCAGGTCTTCCGGTCCCAGCGACGGCCAGCGCTCCCGAAATTCGGCCAGGATGGTGTTGCGGCGCCCTTCTTCAATATAAGAGCTCTTGATGACCACCCCTTCCGCGGTAACCCGGCCCTGCAGATCGCGCCCCTGGACCACCTGCAGCGCCGCGCTCTTCAGCTCGGGGAAGGTGCCGGCCACCTCCTCCACTTCGGCAAGGGTAAAGCCTGCAGTCAAGTTAAGATGAAAGACGGTCCCGCCGGCAAAATCAATGCCCAAGTTCAGCCCGGTAAGGAGCAGGGAGATCACGCCGGCCAGGATAAAAATTAGCGACAAGGTATAAGGAATCCGCCGGTTACGGACAAAGCTGATCATACTGTTTTCACCCCCACGTAGCGAGCGCTTTGCATCAGCCCGGCCTGGAATGCGAGGCGCATCAGGGCGCGCGTCAGCGTCACCGCGGTAAACATGCTGCAGACAACACCGATGAAAAGGGTCACGGCAAAACCGCGGACCGGACCGCTGGCCAGGGCAAAAAGAACAATTGTGGCGATAATCGTGGTCACGTTTGAGTCCAGGATGGTGCGGAAGGCATGTTTGAAACCGCCTTCCATGGCGCTGCGGACGGTGCGCCCGGAGCGCAGCTCGTCCTTGATCCGCTCAAAGATGATCACATTCGCATCCACGGCCATGCCGATGGAGAGAATCAGGCCGGCCATGCCGGGCAGGGTCAGGGTAGTCGGCAGCAGTGTCAGCGTCCCCAGGACCAGCGTCAGGTAGAAAAGCAGCGCGACACCGGAGATAAAACCGGCAAAACGATAATAGAGGAGCATGTAGAGCAGCACCGCGGCCAGGCCGACGCCGGCGGCATAGATGCTGATTTTCATGGTCTGCTCCCCGAGGGTCGGCCCGACAAGGCGCGATTCCAGCTCGCGCAGCTCCACCGGCAGGGAGCCGCTGCGCAGCAGCAGGGCCAGGTTGGCCGCCTCCTCGAAGCTAAACTGGCCGGTGATCCGGGCCTTGCCGTCTGTGATCACGTTCTGCACGTTGGGCACGGAGATGGCCTCGTCGTCAAGGATAATGGCGATCGGCTGCTTGAGAAACTTACCCGTGGCCTCGGCAAAAAGACGGGTGCCCTCTTCATCAAATTCCAGGGAGATAAAGGGGTTGGGCTCACGCCCGCTGGGATCCCTCATCGCCTGGACGCGGCGCAGGTTGGCGCCGGTGAGGATCTCCTTGCCGTCCGGACCGACAAAAGAAAGCCTGGCGGTGCGCCCGATGATCTCGCGCGCCTGCTCCGGATTTTTTATATCGGGCAGCTCGATGCGGATCCGTTTTTCGCCCTGCGGCACGATCACCGGCTCGGCCACACCCAGATCATCGACCCGCATGCGAATGACCGCAGCGGTCCGCTCAATGGCGTCGGCATCGACCTCCGCATCGCCCGTTTCCACCGCTTCCAGGAGCACGTAAAGCCCGCCGGCTATATCAAGACCGCGCTTGATCCCGAGATCTTCTTTGCCGATCCAGGCCATCATCTTCCTGCCTGTTTCCGTTCTTAAGGCAATCTGTGAAACAAAGTATGCCGAGACCGCCAGGAGAAAACAGATTACGATAAATAAGAGCAGCCGGCCCGGCTTGATCTTCTGCTTCAACCCCAAGTTGACCACCTTCCCCGTTTATTTTCAAAAATAACTTGCCTGTTCTATTATAACAAAGCGGAGCCATGATTTCAGGTAAATCTGCCCGGAGCAGATCCACACACTTAGTTGAATCGGTGCCTGGCACCGATTCAACTAAGTCCTGCTTTCCAGCTTCAAAAGCATCTCTTTCCAGCCCGCCGGGCCGCTGAAGCCGCCCGGACGCCCGTCGCTGCGGATGACCCGGTGGCAGGGGACCAGCAGGGGATGGCGGTTTGCTTTCAGCGCCTGCCCGGCGGCCCGCCAGGCGCGCGGCGAACCTGCCGCCGCGGCGGCCTCGCGGTAGCTGCGGGTCTCCCCGTAAGGGATCCGCCGCGCCGCGGTAAGCAGGGCGCGGGTAAACTGCGGGTAGCCGCTCATGTCGAGGGGATAATCATCCCACGCGGGCCGCTCCCCCTGCAGGTAGCGCTGCAGCTCCTTCTCCAGGCCGGGCCAGGGCAGCGGGCGCTGCGGGCAAGGCTGCGGCGGGGCGGTGCCGGGAAAAAAGAGCCGGTAGATCCCGCCGTCGTGAAATAAAAGCACGAAGCGGCCGCGGACAGTCTCAATCTCGCAGGAAGAAAGCATAAACATAGTTCACCCCAGGGGGGCTGTCCCAAAAGGGCAGTCCCTACTTTTTGAATAATAATTGCCTTTATGCTCCCATGCTTCGCCAGGTCCGCAGGGGCGACCCACCAGGTCGGCCCAAACCAATACCGGTGACTGCCTCTCCTATTCTTTCAGCGGGATGAAGCTTCTCTGCCGCTCTGAAAAAACAGCGAGCTCGCGGTAACCGACCTCATGAAGCAGCTCCAGGGCTTCGTCAAAATAGCGCCCGACCTGCTCCGGCCCGTGGGCATCCGAGCCCAGGGTCACCGGCACCCCTTCGCCCCAGCAGAGCTCGAGCAGGCGCCGCCCCGGGTAAAATTCGGCGGCCGCTGCCGCCCGTCCGGAGCTGTTCAGCTCAAAACAGAGCCCGTTCTCTTTTAAAATACGGGCGGTGCGCTGCCAGTAGGGCTCCATCCCGTCATCGGAAAGCCGGTGGCCGAACTTCTTGACCACGTCTATATGGCCGATGATATCAAAAAGGCCGCTGGAGCAGGCCTGCCAGAGCAGCTCGAAGTAGCGCCGGTAAATCTGCCCCAGGTCGGAGGTCTCATATCGCGAAGCGTGAAGGGGATGCGTGAAATCCCAATCATCCATGAAGTGAATCGAGCCGATCACATAATCAAAGGGATCGCGGGCCAGCAGCCGGGCCAGCTCTTTCTCTTTGCCTGGCAGGTAATCCACCTCGACCCCAAGTTTTACCTTGATCTCTTTTTCGCCTGCGCCCAGCGCCCTGATCTCGCTGATGTAGCCGGCAAGCTCCCCGGGGGACATCGTCACCTCGGACTGCGGCTTCATCCCGAGCAGGCCGAGCGGATAGTGGTCGGCAAAGCCGATCTCGCGCAGCCCGATACAGCGGGCCTTCTCCAGATACTCGGCCGGAGAGCCCAGGGCATGATGGCAAAGCGGCGTATGCAGGTGATAATCAACCATGACCGCCGCCCTCCCCCTCAACCGGCTCCGCTTCATGAAGGAGATTGAAGAAGCAGGAGTAGCGCCCGGTATGGCAGGCCACCCCCGGCCCTTCGAGGATTACCTTCACCAGGAGCGCGTCGGCATCGCAGTCGGCGTAAATAGAGCAAACTGTAAGAAAGTTTCCCGAGCTCTCCCCTTTGAGCCAGAACTGGCGGCGGCTGCGGCTCCAGAACCAGACCCGGCCGCTTTCGATGGTCCGCTGCAGCGACTCCCGGTTCATATAGCCGACCATGAGCACGGCGCCGCTGCGGTTATCCTGGATCACCGCGGGGATGAGGCCGGCAGCGTCATATTTAAGTTGATCCAGGGGCGTTGCGTAAGTGTTTATTTCAGCAGAAAATTTTTTACTGGTCATATCAGTAGCCTCCGTTGTACTGTGCCTTTTTAAATCCCCCCCGCCCCCCTTTTCCAAAGGGGGGAGCCTATCAAGTTCCCTTTAGCAAGCGCTTTTTAAGTCCCCTTTTTTCAAAGGAGGGAGTTCTGCAAGTCACTTTTCCCCAAAGGGGGATTTAATAAATTTGCCGGCAGGAGTAGATAATCAAGCCAGCGCAGCAATCGCCTCCGGCAGGGTGATCCGTTTGGCATAGAGAGCCTGCCCCATAATCACGCCGCTCACCCGCGGAGCGTAGGGTTTCAGCGCCAGCAGGTCGTCCAGCGAAGAGATCCCCCCGGCGACGATCACTTTAAACGTACCGGCCCCGAGGATCTCCTCCAGCCCCTGCAGGTTCGGCCCGCTGAGGGTGCCGTCTTTTTGCGTGTCGGTGTATATAATCTCGCGAATCCCCCACTGCTCCACCCGGCGCGCCAGCTCGACCGCCCTGACTTCAGCCTCTTCGGTCCAGCCCTGCACCGCCACCAGCCCATCGCGGGCATCGATCCCGGCAAGCAGCTTATCGCCAAATTCGGCGGCCAGCCCGGCGGCTAGCTCAGGCTGCTCCACGATGACGGTCCCGAGGATCACCCGGGCGGCGCCCGCATCCAGCGCCCGCTGCACGGCTTCGCGGGAGCGGATCCCGCCGCCGACCTGGAAGGGGATCGTCACGGCCCGTCCTATCTCCGCCATTACGCTGCCGTGAGCGGAGTTCCCGGTGAAAGCTCCGTCCAGATCAACCAGGTGTAGCAGCTGCGCCCCGAGCCGCTCCCACTGCCGGGCGACCGCCACCGGATCAGCGCTGTAGACAGTCTCGCGGCCGGGATCGCCCTGAAAGAGGCGGACGCAGCGCCCCCCCTTCAAATCGATCGCCGGTATCGCCAGCATCGCCGTCACCTTATTCCAGCCGCCCCTTGGTGGAGAGAACTCCGCCGCAACCTTCAAGCTTTGCGCAGGCTTCATCCAGGGCGCGCCCCGCCGCCTTGTAAGAGGCCTCGATCAGGTGGTGCTTGTTGCGCCCGTGGCTCATCTTCAGATGCAGGTTCAGGCGGCCCTCGTTGACGAAGGCCCGCCAGAACTCTTCAAAGAGCTCCGGATCCATGGTCCCCACCGGCCCCGGCGGCAGGTTCATCTCGTAATGCAGGTAGGGACGGCCGGAGAGATCGGCGGCGGCAAAAACAAGAGCGTCGTCCATCGGCACCGCGCTGAAGCCGTAACGGCGGATCCCGGACTTGTCCCCGAGAGCTTCGTAAAAGGCCTTCCCCAGGCAAAGGCCGATATCCTCGACGAGGTGATGCGGCTCCACCTCTATGTCGCCGTCGGCCCGGATCTGCAGGTCAAAAAAACCGTGCCGGCACCAGAGCGCCAGCATATGTTCGAGAAAGGGAAGCCCTGTTTTCAGATCGGCTTCACCGGCTCCGTCGAGCTGCAGCTGCAACTCTATCGCCGTCTCCAGGGTGGAGCGCTTCACGCTTGCTTCACGCTTCATGATCATGCCTCCTCATGGCAACCGCCCGGGCGTGGCCTTCCAGCCCCTCCGCCCGCGCCAGTCTCTCGATCTGCGGCGCCGCTTCGGCGAGCGCCGCCGCGCTGTAGTAAACAAAGTGGGTGCTTTTCATGAAATCTTCAACCCCCAGGGGAGAGGCGTAGCGCGCCGTCCCCCCGGTGGGGAGCACATGGTTCGAACCGGCCCAGTAGTCGCCCGCGGCCTCGGGGGTGCCGGGGCCGATGAAAACGGCGCCGGCGTTCTCGATGGCCTCGAGATGGGACCAGGGATCGGCAACCTGCAGCTCGAGATGCTCGGGGGCCAGCTCGTTGACCGCCTGCCAGGCCTCCGCGAGGGTGGCTACGAGCAGCGCCGCCCCCTGCTCCTTCAGGGAGCGCCCGGCAATCTCACGCCGCGGCAGTTCCCGGAGCTGTGCCTGCAGCTCCCGCTCCACCTGCCGGGCCAGCCCCGGCGAGGTGGTGATCAAAAGGGGCCGGGCCAGGATATCATGCTCCGCCTGCGAGAGCAGGTCGGCGGCAATATAGGCCGGGTTGGCCTGCGCATCGGCCACCACCACGATCTCGCTCGGCCCGGCAAGGAGGTCGATCCCGACGCAGCCATAGAGCTCGCGCTTCGCCAGGGTGACATAGATGTTGCCCGGACCGACAATTTTCGACACTGCGGGGATGGTTTCGGTGCCGCAGGCCATGGCGGCGATAGCCTGGGCCCCGCCGGCCTTGAAGACAGCGGTGGCGCCGGCCTCGCGGGCCGCCAGAAGCGTCAGCGGGGGCACCTGCCCGTCCGCTCCCGGTGGTGTGCAGAGGTAAATTTCTTTAACGCCGGCCACCCGCGCCGGCAGCACTGTCATCAAAACGGATGAAGGATAAGCCGCCGTCCCCCCGGGAACATAGGCGCCGGCAGAGCGCAGCGGCCGGATGCGCTGCCCAACCAGGCATCCGGGACCGCTTTCCCACCAGGAAGAGCGCAGCTGGCGGCGGTGAAAGTTTTCAATATTCTCTATCGCTTCGCGCAGGGCCCCAAGAAGAGAAGGCTCCACGGCTTTTTCGGCAGTCTTGAACTCCGCCTCGCTGACCCGCAAATCATTGAGAGCGGCGCCGTCGTAAAGCGCGGTATATTCTTTAACCGCGGCGTCGCCCCGCTGCCGCACCGCGGCAATGATCTCTCGGACCGTCTCCCTCTCGGCAGCGTAATCATCGAGGGTAAAACAGCGCCTTTTCTCCAGGTATGAAGCCAACGAATCATAAAGAGGCAGAAGCATAGATGGCACTCCGATCAAGATATTAATGGCAACTTGTTTAGGCGTATTTTAACACGTCCCTCCCCAAGAGGCAAGGCAGCCAGGGGGACGGAATAGCTGCCTGGAACACACACAAGGTGCAATGGGACCCGGGGAGCATGTTCGACAGGATCCCCGGCGATTATGGTATAATCGAAGCAATCGCCAAGTAATATCTACCGGTAGCCTGCTTCCGCGCAGGAAAAAGCAGGAGCCACCGGTCTTACAGTGAAAGCAAGAAAGGCAGGATCAGGTATGGAAGTCTATGCCCTGGTTGGCCGCAGGGGCACCGGCAAAAGCCACCACGCCCAGCTGCTGGCTCACCAGTATCAGATCGATTATCTTCTCGACGACGGTCTCTTGATCAAGGGAAATCAAATCCTGGCCGGACGTTCGGCCAAGCGTGAAAACACCCGCTACGGGGCAATCAAACGCGCCCTCTTGCATGACGACGATCATGCCCGGCAGCTGAGGGAGAAGCTGGCAGAGCTCGAACCTGCAAATCTGCTGATCCTGGCCACCTCCGAGCGGATGGCGCAGGCCATTGCCGCGCGGCTCGGGCTGCCCCACCCGCAGCACTATATCCATATCGAAGATATCGCCAGCCCGGAAGCTATCGAGAGGGCCCGCCAGATGAGGCAGGAAGAAAACCGCCACGTGATCCCGCTGCCCACCTTCTCCATAAAAAAAGAGTTCCCCGGCTATCTGATCGATCCACTGCGCTCTTTTTTCAGTTTGCCCTCGGAGGACCTCCGGGAGGTAGCGGTGGAGCGATCCATAGTCCGGCCGGTTTACAGCAACCTGGGCAACTTCTATATCGCCGAGCATGTTGTCAGCGACATGGTCGGCTATATTGTCAGCGGGATACCCGGCATTTATAAAGCCGGGCGCATAGAGATCAAGACCGAGGCCGGGAAAATGATCTTGAATGTCGATCTCATCTTCTCGATGGAGCTAATGCCTCCAAAAAACCTCTACCAGATTTCTGAAGAAGTGCAGTATCAGCTGAAAGAAAAGCTTGAGTATCTAACCGGTTTTTACCTGGACCGGGTCAATATCACCGCCAGGAAACTTCATTTCGGCACTGAAGCAGCCGGCAGGTAAAAGTGGCGGTTGTGACAGGGGACGTTTCTCTGTCACCTTTTGACGCGGTGGGGATGGGTATAGATATTCATCCGCCGGCCGCGGACAAAGCCGACCAGGGTGATGTTCAGCGATTCGGCCAGCTCGATACTCAGCGTGGTCGGCGCCGCCCGCGAGATCAACAGCGGCAGCTGAATCTTGGCCGCTTTGAGCAGGATCTCCGAGCTCAGCCGGCCGCTGCAGACCAGCACCTTATCGTCCATGGAGATTCCCTGCTGCAGGCATTCCCCGATGATCTTATCGACAGCGTTGTGCCGGCCGATATCCTCGCAAAAGAGCAGGATCTTCCGGTTGTCGGCCAGGGCGGCGCTGTGCACGCCCCCGGTGGCTTTGAAAAGCGCAGCCCGCTCCTGCAGTTCCTTCATCAGCGAGCGGATCTCATCGGCGGTAAGTGAAACCGTATCTCCGCTCACCGGGCGGCTGCGCAAGGCATCGAGAGCGCTGAAAAATACGGTCCCCTTGCCGCATCCAGAGGTGATCGTGCGCCTGCCGTAAAGCTTCTCCGCCAGGACGCTTTTATTTTTCAACTCCACCTCGACCGCCCCCCCGTCCTCGCGCAGGCGCAGCCCAACCACATCATCGAGCGAGGTGAGCAGCCCCTCGGAGCGTAAAAAACCGAGTGCAAGGCTCTCCATCTTATCGGGCGTGCAGAGCAGCGTGACCAGCTCTTCGCCGTTCAGATAGATCGTCAGCGGCGTCTCCACGACCACCTCGTCGCCGGTAACGATCCTTTCGCCTTCCCGGATTACGGTAATCTCTTTCCTGGTAGTAAGCCCAGTCACTGCCTCGCCCTCCCGGGGTGACAGAGAACCGTCCCCTGTCACCTGCATTGATTTTACAAAGTATAATATTCCCTGACGCCGGGCAGAATCCTTTCTTTCAAGCGCCGGCTGTATTTGACGGCAGAGCTTTCTTTCAATATACTGCTGGAAGAACCTCCTGCGCCGGCCACCGGTCAAAGCAGGCGCATTGGGAAGTTTTTTTTGTGAAGGAGGCCTCAAATCTCCGGATGACCGGTATATTAAAAAAATATCGCAGCCTGCCCGCTCCTGTTTATATTTTGACCCTGGCCGCCCTGATCAACGCTTCCGGCAGCTTCGTCCGCATCTTTCTGACCATGATCCTCACCGACAAGCTCGACTTCTCCACCGATCAGGCCGGCTTCATTGTCATGGTTGCTGTTTTTCTCTATGTCCCCGGCTCTTTGATCGGCGGGAAAATAGCCGACAGCACCGGCCGGAAAATTACGTTCCTCCTGTTCAGCGGGCTTTCCGCCGCCGCCTATGTCGCCGCCGCTTACCTTTACGGCAGCGAGAAGAGTATCCTTCTAATTCTCGCCGCCATTTTCTTTACCTCTGCGGCGGCCCCGGCCACCACCGCCATGATCATGGACCTGACTACCGCCAAAGACCGGGAAACGGCCTTCTCATTGCACTACATCGGGGTCAACCTTGGTTTCTCCCTGGGACTGCTGGCGGCAGGCTTTCTTTATCAGCATTACTTTCACCTGCTTTTCTGGAGCAGCGCACTCGCCATATTGATTACGATGGCCCTGATCATCTTTCTGGTCAAGGAGACGCTTCCTTCCTCCGCGGAAACCGGTACGGCGCTTCCCGAAAAACAGGCTGCCGGGAACGGAACGGCCGGGTTATTCCTTAAAAACCCGCTTCTTCTGGGCTGTACTGCCGCCGGAATTCTCTACAGCATAGTATACAGCCAGGGCTCTTTTTCACTGCCCATCCTGCTGAATGAAATGTTTCAGCTGCAGGGGGCCAGGTATTACGGCTACCTGATGAGCGCCAACGGGATCACGGTTATTCTCCTGACCCCATTGATTTCCGCCGTGACATCGCGGTGGAGAAGCATCTCCAATTTAGGCCTGGCCGGCCTCTTCTTCGCCTGCGGTTTCGGCGTGATTTTTTTCTGCAGCAACCTGCCCCTCTTTTTTATTTCCACCATTATCTGGACGATCGGCGAAATCCTGCATGCGATCAATCTGAACGTCTTTCTGGCCGAAAATGCTCCGGCCTCCCACCGGGGGCGCTTTCATGCCCTTTATAACTCCATTGCCGGAGCGGGCCACTCCCTGGGTCCGTGGCTTTGCGGCCTCTTTTTGATGCGCTTCGCCATATTGTGGGTCTGGCCGATCTCTTTCGCCCTGGCCCTCTCCGGAGCGGCGATTCTCTATACCCTATACCCGCTCACCGGATTGGAGCGGTCCCCTGAAAAAGTCAAACTGTAAAATGTAAAGGATTGAAGGAAACCGGTATATTTGAAAGAATATTGTGTGTGAAAGGGGGTTTCTCAGAAGCATGGATCTGATTCTTGATGTTAAAGAGCTGGCCAAAAGTTTCGGCTCCAAGAAAGCCGTTGACCGGATCAGCTTCGGCGTGGCCCGGGGAGAGATCACGGGGCTGCTCGGCCCGAACGGGGCCGGCAAGACCACCGCGATCCGTATGATCATGGGCATCCTCACTCCAGATGAGGGCGAGATCAGTTTCAATTTCAACGGGCATTATCAGCCGCTCGATAAAGGCAAGATCGGCTACCTGCCTGAAGAGCGCGGCCTTTACGAAGACGTCAAGGTTATCGAGAACCTGGTTTACCTGGCCGGTTTGAAGGGAAAGCCCGCGGATGAGGCGCGGCGGGAGGCGCTGCAGTGGCTGGAGCGGCTTGATCTGGATGCATACGCCGATCAGAAGCTGGAGAAGCTCTCCAAGGGGATGCAGCAAAAGGTCCAGTTTGTGGCCTCGGTCCTGCACCGGCCGCCGCTGGTCCTCTTTGACGAGCCCTTCTCCGGCCTTGACCCGGTGAACCAGGATTTCTTCAAAGAGATCATCCGCGAGCTGCAGGCCGGCGGGATTACCGTGCTGCTTTCAGCCCACCAGATGAACCTGGTTGAGGAGCTCTGCGATTCGATCTTTTTAATCAATCACGGCCGCGAGGTCCTTTCCGGAAAGCTGCAGGAGATCAAAGAGAGCTACAAAGAGAATATCGTTGAACTGCGCTACGACCCCGCTGAAGAGAGCAGCTTCCTGAAGATGATTCCTGGACTGCGTATTCTGAGGGAGCAGCCGGGGCTGGCGGTGATGCGCTACAGCGGCAGCGCCGGGATCAACGCCCTGCTGCAGGAGCTGGGATCGAAGCTGACGGTCGGCGCGATCACCGTGGAGAAGCCGCCGCTGCATGAGATCTTCATCGAGACCGTCCGTGAAAGGGGTGAAGATATTGAAGTGGCATAATGTGTTCAAGGTCTTTCGCTGGGAATTCCTGAAAAACCTGAAAAGCCCGCTTTTCCTGGTGACAACCCTGATGATCCCCCTGATCATGCTCCTGGCAGCCGGGATCAGCTATTATGCCGGCACCAGTCTCTCCAAGGAGGAGCAGCAGGTGGCGGTAATCGATGAAACCGGGGAGATCTTTCCCTACCTGGAATCCTATCTTTCAGCCACGCCGGTCACGGTAAGCCTGAGCAAGCCTGCACAGCGGGAACAGCTGGCCGAACAGATTGAAGAGAGAGAGCTGAACGGCTACCTTATCTTTACCGCGGAAAACGTGCAGAGCGGGGTCATCGACTACTATGTCCGCGATGTCAAAGAGATGAACACCATGGCCATGGAAGAGGCGGTCAGGGCTGCGCTGACCCGTTACCGGATGGAGAAGATCGGGCTGACCGCGGAGGAGATCGGCCTGGCCACCGCGCCGGTGATCCTGCAGAGGCGCAGCGTGAGCGGCGCAGAGGCCTCCATGGCCGCGATGATCGCCCCCTATTTCGTCAGCATGGTCCTGATCATCGCCGTGATGATCTCGGGGCAGGTGCTCATGTACGGGGTGCTCAAGGAGAAGCGCAACCGCATCGTCGAGATATTGCTCTCATCGGTGACCGCGCTCGACCTGCTGCTCGGCAAAATCCTCGGTTTCGGCCTTCTCGGCCTGCTGCAGATCGGGATCTGGATGACGGTGGGGCTGGCCGCGGCCGGCCGCTTCATCGACCTGGGCGAGCTGGGGATGACCCCGGGGGACCTTATCCCCCTGATTCTCTTCTTTGTCGGCGGCTACCTCATGTTCGCGGCCCTCTTTGCAGCCATGGGGGCGACGATGAAAGATGCCGAGGGGGGCAGCCAGACGCAGGGGGCGGTCGTGCTTATCCCGATGATCCCCATGTTTGCCTCCTCCGCGATCCTGATGTCTCCCAACGCCACGTGGGTGCGGATCTGCAGCTATATCCCGATCTTCACCCCTATGACCATGCTGATGCGCATCTCGGCCACCACCCTGCCGTGGTGGGAGATAGCCTCCACCTTTGCCGTTTTGATGCTCGGGGTAGCCTTCTTTATCTACCTCGGCGCGCGCATCTTCAGCCGCGGCCTGCTGCAGTTCGACCGGACGATATCGTTTAAAGAGATCGGGAAGATGATGCGCAAGAATTATTAAGCTGCTCTGTTTGGGGCGGGACAGATGTATGAATATGGTAAAGATCCCAGACTGGAAACGCGGTATTTGAGCCTATTGTGATAGGGGTTTGGGCGGGGGTGGAACCCCGCCCCGTCTACATCCGACCTCCAACATCCGACCTCCAAACCTCAGGCCTCTTGCTTTGTTTTTTCAAGGTAGTAGCGCAGCGCCCGCGGGGTAATCCTGAGCAGCTCCGCCGCCTTGACCTGGTTTCCGTAAGTGATCTCCAGGGCCAGCTCGATGATCTGCCCGGCGACCCTCTCCCGCCACGATTTCAGATCTTCCTGGAAACTGTTAAAATCAAAACCTTCCTTCAGGTCAATCTCTGCCGTGAGCATCTCTTCAAACCGGCCCAGCAGCCCGTAAAGCTTCTCTCCCTGCGGGTGCGCCCGGAAAAGGACAGCTTCTTCAGCGGCTGCGCTTCCCTCCGCAAGGCCGCCCGGCTGCACCGCCGACCCCGCCCCCGCACCGCCCGGTCTTATCCGCGCCGGGAGGTCGTTCAGCTCGATCAGCTGCCCCTTGCTCAGAAGGACCGCCTGGGCCACGGTATTGGCCAGCTCCCGGATATTGCCCGGCCAGCTGTGCTGCTGCAATATCTCCATGG
>CAZPET010000018.1:0-14418 GCA_964585625.1 uncultured Syntrophomonadaceae bacterium | reverse complement strand
GGCTGTGGGCACCTTTGTTGAAGCATATAAGGGGCTGATCGCAGAAGGCAAAGAAGTTATCTCCATTCATCTTTCTTCCAGGTTAAGCGGTACCTTTGAAAGCGCCAGGGGAGCAGCCTCCATGGTTGATCCCGACAAAATTACAGTTATTGATTCAACAACCACTTCAGCACCCCTGGCCTTCCTGGTTCTGGCGGCGGCACAGTGGGCGGAGGAAGGGTTAAGCCGCGCTGAAATAAGCGCCAGGCTGAAGCGGGCCACAAAAGAGCTCGGCTCTTTCTTTATCCCCGACACCCTCGAATATCTGAAAAAGGGCGGCCGGATCGGCGGCGCGCAGGCGCTGCTCGGATCGCTGCTCCAGATAAAACCGATCCTCTACTTTTCGGAAGGTGTAGTTGAGGTTTTTGATAAAGTCAGAACCAGGCGAAAGGCAATCCAGAGGATGCTGCAGCAGCTTCCCCGGGAGAGCAAATATCTGAAAGTAGCCGTGGTCCACTGCGCGGCGCCGGAGGATGCTGTTGTTATTAAAGATATGATCCAGAAGATGGCGCCCCACGCCCGGGTGGAAATCAGGGAGTTCGGCCCGGTTCTAAGCACCCATGGCGGCCCGGGCCTGGTCGGCATGGGCTTCTGGGCACATAATTAGATCAGGCTCCCCAAAGGAGGCCCGCAGTTGATGGAAACAGGAGAAAGAACAGGCGAATTGGCAATCAATGCAGCTGATTTTCAGAAGATGATCATCGGGGCGAGCTATTTTTTTGACCGGGAGAAAGAGGCGATCAACGCGCTGAATGTTTTTCCGGTACCCGATGGCGATACCGGGACGAACATGAGCATGACCCTGGCGGCTGCCGCCGAAGCGGCGCTGATCTACAGGGGCGATGCCATCGGCGAAATTGCCGTCGAGACCGCTTCAAGCGCGCTGATGGGCGCCCGGGGCAATTCCGGGGTGATCCTGTCCCAGCTGCTGCGCGGGATTGCCCGGGGGCTGCAGGGAAAAAAAGTTGCCTACCCCGATGATCTGAGTAAAGCCTTTCAATACGGCGTGGTCTATGCCTACAAGGCCGTGTCTAAACCGGTGGAGGGCACCATCCTGACGGTAGCCCGCGAAACTGCCCGCGGTGCCAGAAGCGCGGCACGCAGCGGGGCCGATCTCTGCGGGATTATCGAGACCGCCATTGAGAACGGCAGAGAGGCGCTGGCCCGCACCACCGAGATGCTGCCCGTGCTGAAAGAGGCGGGAGTGGTCGATGCCGGCGGTATGGGCCTGGTCGTATTTCTGGAGGGCTGTCTCTTCGCTGTACAGCATGCCCTGGGGGAAATTATTGCTCGTAAAGAGGCTGCAGAGGTTGAGGCCGAAGAGAAAAGCGCTGCGGGAATGGAGGCGTTTTCACCTGCCGGAGCGCTTGACCTGGCCCATCCTTACTGCACCGAATTGATCATCAAGGGAGCCGCGGCGGCGGCAGAGCTAAAAAACCGGCTTGAACCGCTGGGAGATTCGCTGCTCGTGGTCGGCCAGGATGACATCAGCAAGGTGCACCTTCATACCGCGGATCCGGGCGGGGTTCTATCCATCTGCCTGGCGTACGGCTCCCTGCACGAAATCAAGATAGACAACATGGCCGACCAGCATCGTCACGCATTTAATTTGCAGGCCCCGGTCGAAACCGTGGTTACGCTGTCCGGACCCAGAAAGCTGAAGGGGAAAGACGATACCGGCATCATCGCCGTCTCTTTTGGAGAAGGAATCAAGGAGCTCTTTTTAAGCCTCGGCGCCGATGAGATTGTCTACGGCGGCCAGACAATGAACCCCCGGGTCGAGGATCTCTTCAACGCGGTGCAGCGGATCCCCACTGACCGGGTGATGATCCTGCCGAACAATAAAAATATCCAGATGGTCGCCCAGCAGGTGCAGAAGATATGTGCCAAAGAGGTGGCGGTGATCGGCAGCCGCACCATTGCCCAGGGGCTTGCCGCCCTGGTGACCTTCAACCCGGCGGCAGATCTTAACGAGAACATCCGCCTGATGGAAGCAAGCCTCAGGCAGGTTAAATCAGGGGAAGCCACCTACGCCACCAGGGATACTGTGATCAAGGGTAAAAAGGTTGCCCGCGGCTCTTACCTGGGGCTTTATGACGGGCAGCTCTGCAGCGCCGGAGAGGAGCTTACTCCGACAATACTTGATCTTATCGCCCGGATGCTGGATGAGGACGACGAGCTGGTGACCATTCTTTATGGTAAAGAGATCACCCGCGATGAAGCCGAAGAATTTGCCGCGGCGGTGGAGAAGACCTATCCCGACGTGGAAGTTGAGCTTAAATACGGCGGCCAGCCGATTTATTACTATATCCTGGCGATAGAATGAGCCGGTGCCCTGTCAACTAAATATGCCGGGTAACGAAAATGGAAACTGTAACAGGAAGAGGCCTGCCTGAGGCCTCTTCCTTGTTGACAACAACCGGGCATTGATTAAACCTGAAATTTTAATACAGCTTGAGGGTAGTCCCGATACCTTTTGCTGCTGCCTGTTCATAAATTTCCTTGGCGCAGATGACATCTTCAATAGCCATCCCGATGCTGATATTGCAGATATTTTCCGCGTCATCTTCACGCCCGGGCTTCTTCTGACAGACGATTTCGCCCAGTTCGGCATACAGATCCGGCATCCCGTGGGGAAAGCAGCCTACCGTTCCAAAGTGGCAGGTCTGCCCCCAGTCATCGGTGACAAATTTCATCCGCCGGATTGTCTCCCACTCCCAGACACTGTCCACATCCACCGGGGCGAGGTAGAGCCCTTCGCGCGGAAGCCATTCGTCCTTGATAAAAGGTGCGGGGGCGCTGAGTATCGCCGTCGCCGAGACCAGCATATCCGCACCAACAACCACATCTTTGGGGTCCCTGCAGGAGACAATTTCCACGCCGACATGCGGCGACATCTCCCGGACATAGCTGTCCACCGCCTCGGGACGGCGATCAAAGATGCGCACCTCTTTGAGCCGGGGCAGGGTTTTGCGGCAGAAAAGCAGGTGCTCCCGTCCCTGCACGCCGGCCCCGATAATGCCGAGGACCTCCGTATCTTTTCGGGCCAGGTATTTTGCCGAAACCGCGGTCACGGCGGCGGTTCTCTTGGCGGTAATCCAGCGGCAATCCATCACGGCATACGCTATCCCAGTTTCGGGGTCATTCATGATCATCAAGCCGGTAGTCTGGGCCAGATCTTTTTTCACATTGTCGGGGAAGCAGGAGACCCACTTGATGCCGCAGGCGCCGTACGCGGGCATGTAAGCCGGCATGGCATGGATAAAGGTGTCTTTTAAAGGGTGTACCCCCGGTTTTGGCGGCATTTCAATTCTCTTCATCCCGTGTTCGTAAAGCGCTTTCTCCATCAGGTCAAGGATCGTATCTTCGGTCAAACCTACATCTTCTACATCCTGCTCGGAGAGATACAAAATTTCTACGCTTTTCACCTTTTCAGCTCCATTCATTGGTTTGATCGTTGCTGCATCGAAGATCGCAGGACTGCTCAGGACAAGACAGGCCAGGGGGACGAAGTTGTTGGCACGCTTACGGTCTGCCGTCCCCATGGCAGTTTATCTCACGCGTCTGCAACCAGGGCCAGTGAGATCCGTTCGCGCTCCAGATCCACCGCGGTAACCTTGACTTCAACGGTATCACCTGCGGAGAGTATCTCTGCGGGGTGGCGAACGCGGCGGCCGCCCAAAGCCGAACGATGGAGCAGCCCGTCCCGTCCGACCCCGATATCCACAAAGGCCCCGAAATCAACCACGTTACGCACCGTCCCGGAGAGGATCATTCCTTCGGCAAGATCTGCCAGGCGCCTGACACCGACTCGGAAAAGCGGCGGCGGCAGCTCGTCGCGCGGATCGCGTCCCGGCTGCTGCAGGGCGGCGATGATATCCCGCACGGTAGGCAGCCCCGCTTCAAGTTCGGCGGCCAGGGCCGCCGCATCAAGGGAGGCCAGTCCTTCAGGCCGCCCTCCCGCCAGGGCGTAGATTTTTTCGGCCAGCGGATACGATTCAGGATGCACCGGGGTATTGTCGAGCCGGTCCTCGCCGCCGGCAATGCGCAGAAAACCGGCGCACTGGGTATAGGTGCCCTTCCCCAGGCGGGGGACATTGAGCAGCTCGCGCCGCGCCCGGAATTTCCCTTCATTTTCACGGTAGGCTACAATGTTTTTAGCCACGGCAGGCTTTATCCCGGCCACATGGCAGAGCAGGGAATAAGAAGCGGTATTCAGATCTACTCCGACGCTGTTGACGCAGGACTCCACCACACCGTCAAGAGCGGCGGCCAGCCGCCCCTGGTTAAGATCGTGTTGATACTGCCCTACCCCGATCGATCTCGGCTCGATCTTGACCAGCTCGGCCAGCGGATCCTGAATCCGCCGGGCGATGGAGACCGCGCCGCGCAGGCTCACATCCAGATCGGGCAGCTCTTCGCGGGCCAGGGGAGAGGCCGAGTAGACCGAGGCCCCGGCTTCGCTGACAATGGCATAGGATACCGGATGGGGCAGCGCCGGGAGCAGGGCGGCGACAAACTCTTCTGTTTCCCGGGAGGCCGTCCCGTTGCCGATAACGATGATCTCCACGTGATGGCGCTCGATTAACGCGGCGATGGTCCGGGCAGCTTCGGCGGAGCGCCGCTGCGGAGGATGGGGATAGATCGTGGCTGTAGCCAGTACTTTACCGGTCCCGTCAACCGCCGCCGCTTTACAGCCGGTGCGGTAGCCGGGGTCAAGGCCGAGGACAACCTTGTCGCGGACCGGCGGCTGCAGCAGCAGCGCCCTGAGGTTGGCGGCGAAGACCCTGATAGCCTGCTCTCCAGCCTTTTCGGTGAGCGAGGCGCGAATTTCCCGTTCGATGGCCGGGGCGACGAGGCGCCTGTAAGAGTCCTCCACCGCCTCCCGGAGATGGGGCGCGAACGGAGATTCCGGATCAGGCGGGTAGAGCTGCAGCATGGCGGCAATGCAGCATTCGGCGGCCAGATTCAGCTTTACCGCGAGGACGCCCTCGCGCTCACCCCGGTTGACGGCAAGGATGCGGTGCGAGGGGATCGTCGCCACCGCCTCGCGGAAGTCGCTGTACTGTTCATAGACGCCGGCATCCTCTACGGCGGACGCCTGTGATGAGAGCACCCCGGCCCGGTAGGCCTCCGCGCGCACCAGCTGCCGGACGCGCAGGTCATCGGAGACAGTCTCGGCCACGATATCGCGCGCCCCCTGCAGGGCGGCCTCTGCATCGGCAACTTCTTCCCCATTCACCAACGGGGAAATCATTTCGTCCAGGCTGCCGGGCGCCTGTTCCAGGATCAGTTCGGCCAGCGGAGCCAGTCCTTTTTCGCGGGCGACGGAGGCGCGGGTGCGCCGCTTCGGCCGGAACGGCAGATAGATATCCTCGATCTCCTGCAGGCGCTGTGCCGCGGCAAGGGCCAGCTCGATTTCAGGCGTCAGTTTATCCTGCGCCGCGATCAGCTGACGCACTTCCCCGCGGCGTTCTTCCAGGTTCCGCAGGTAGCGGAGCCGATCGTCCAGCCGCCGCAGAAGATCTTCATCAAGTTCACCCGTAACCTCTTTGCGGTAGCGGGCGATAAACGGAATTGTATTCCCTTCATCAAGCAGGGCGGCCGCATTGCGGGCCTGAACCTCCTTGATGCCAAGTTCCCCGGCCAGGCGGGCAACAATCTGATCATGAGCAGTTTGCGTCAACGAATAATCTCCCTTCAGCAATTGGTACGTCTGTTGTTTAATTTACCCGATCCAGAAAATCAAGGATTTCAGTTAAAACAATTCGCGATTCGAAAGAAGAAACCCTGTTGCTCCTGGAGGTTGGAGGTTTGAAGTTGGAGGTTGGAAAAACAAGCGAGATTCTTTACTGCTCTATTTGAGGGGGACGGCTTCCTGTTCAACACGCACTTTTTTTTCGAGCATGAGCCGGATGAGGGGGTGGAAAAGAGCGTAGGAGGGGTCATCCAGGAGGGCGGCGAGTTTGGTAAGGTAGGGTTTGCCGAGCGGTTGCCCGAGGTGGCAGCAGCGCAGGTAGGTCGGAACATCCATCAGGAACGGCTCGAAGGGGATCCCCGTTTTGGCTTTCAGGTGGCGCCAGATCTGGAAACCGCCCAGATCGAGGTCGCCCCAGTGGTAAAAGAGGACCGTCCGGCCTTCTTCTTGATAATGGGCGGCGAGCTTCTCCAGGAGCAGGCGGCGCCCGCGGTTGTGGTAGCCGCCCAGGTAGATCACCAGGCGCCCCGGCGGCCCTTCGCGCAGGTACTGGTAGAAGGAGGTCTTGTTTTCTATGGTCACCACCGCCGCGGCCCTGCTCTCCACGATCTCGATGTCTCGGACCATCTCCACCGGCAGCCCAAGGTCGGGATAGAAGGCGGCCAGGTCAACCTCTCCCTGCGGGGTGGTAAATACCAGGGGACCGGCCAGGAGGATATGGCTGGGATGGTCGATGATCCCGCGCTCGGCCAGAAGGGCGGCGTCGTCGAGCGCGGCCTCCTCCGGAGCGAGGCAGAAGTTCCGGGCCAGCTGGAGGATGCCTCTCTCCAGCTGCTCCCAGCGCTTGGAATCGCCGTAGAGCCGCACGCTGAGGACCCGCCTGGCGATATCGTTTTCCCGGGGAGCAAAGAGGGCCTGCAGCCCCCGGAGCAGCTCCCGCAAAAGCTGCGGCTGCTCCGCCTTCAGCGGCGGTGGCAGTGGCAGCAGCGCGGCCAGCCGCGCGCCGATCTCCCGGTAAAGCGGGCGCAGCTCTGCCGGGACCTCTTTTTCATATTCCGCCAGGAAAGCGGCCGCCTCCCGGTAAAGCTGTTCCCGGGGAACCCGGCCCAAGGCCCGGTAGATACCGGGGAGGGCCTCCTCCGCCAGCGCGATCCGCTGCAGGGTGTGGCCGCGGTCGAAGCGGACCCAATCGAGCTCCGCCCAGCCGCGGCGCTCAAGCGCCTCCATCTCCTGGTTGAACATCAGGCGAAAGCTGCTGTCGCTGACATGAAAATAGTCCGGGAAGCTCTTCCGGTTAACCTGCAGCAGGATGCGGCGGGGGCTTTTTTCGGCGCGACCGTAATCCCGGCGCCGCTCACAGCGGTCGAGCAGCGCGTGAAGCACCTCTTTCTGGAGAGCGCTCAGCTCCATCTGTCCAGATCCTTCCGGCTGACCCGCTCGATAAAGCTGTTGAAGCCGTCGCGCATGACGATCAGGTTGGTGTTCATGTGGGGAACGATCAGCTGGATCCGGCCGGTGGGGGCGACCACCACCGCCTGGAAGCCCAGGTTTTTCATGAAAGCGATGGCCTCTTCAATGCGATCGGCATCCATCCGGTTGAAGGCCTCGTCGAAGACCACCAGGCGCAGGGTGTCGCTTTTCCGGTAGAGCTGGTAGGCCTGGTAGAAAGAGGCCAGGATGGCCACGTAAAAGGGAACCTGGGTCTCGCCGCCGGACTTGTCGCGGGCCACCTTTGAAAAGTAGCTTTTGTGGTTATGCGTGTCGGTGATGATAATATCGAAGTCAAGATAGGAGCGGTAGTCGGTCAGCGTCTGGACATTTTCCGGAAAGTCGTCCCGGTCGCGGGTGATCTCGTTGAAGAGATCGGTGATCGTCTCGCCGTGCTTCTGGAAAAAGGTTTCCCGGAAGATGGAGCCCTGGTAGACGCCGGTATCCATGATCATCTCGTAATAGCGGCGCGTATCCCTTTTTGGAGTAAGGCTGAAGTGGTAGGCGTCGGTCCCGAAGCGCATATCCTTCAGGGCGCGGTTCAGCTCCTTGATCTCCTCCTGGGCCAGCTTGATGAATTCCCCCAGCCGGGCGACAAAGTTCTCCTGGAAGCTCTGCTCGGCCTGCTCGCGGGCTGCGCGCGCCCGGACCTCGTAATCCTGCAGGTGGCTCTCCACCAGGAGCTGCAGCCGCTGCCGGAATGCTTGATTATCCTCGGCCTCGGGATCCCCGGAAAAATGAAAACTGTAGACAAACCCGGTGCGCAGCTTGACCAGGGCCGGCCAGCGGTTGGTAATCCGGGTATTGGCCCCCTCGTTGCTGCTGAGGTAATTCTGGTAAAGCTCCGCCGGGCTCTTCCGCGCCGCCTCGCGGTCCCACTTTTGAGTACATTCCTCCTGCTGCTCCCCGGGCAGAGCAGCCAGGTAAGCTTCACAGGCGGCCTGTCCCGCCTCCGCCGCCTGTTGCAGCGCCTCGATGGCGCCGCTCAAGCCGTTGATCCTTTCCTCCAGCCCGCCCCGCTCTCCGATGGCCTGCTCCAGTTCCTTCTTCAGGGTCTGCAGAGAGCTCTCCTGCCGGCTTAAATTTTCTTTCAACTGATCCAGCTCGCTGAAGTCGAGAGAGAGCAGTTCCCTCTCCTGCGCCGCCAGCTTCTCTTCAAGCCCCGGTTTATCCTGCAGCTGCTCCACCGCCTGCACCCAGGCGCGGTAGCGGTCTGTTTTATCAAGGGCCAGGCGGCCGGCCGAAGCGGCGGCGGCGATCTGCCGCTCCGTCTCCGCCAGCAGCCGCTTCTCCTCCTGAAGCGCCTCTTTTGTGCGGGCCAGCTGAAAGCGGACCGCCTCTTTGCCGATATAAGGGATCTCAAAGTGAGCCCGGGGAATCTGGCGGATGCTGTGGTTCTGGTAGAGCATGCCCTGCGGCGTGATCGCTGCGGCATGCTGCTTCAGCTTATTTTCTGAATCACACTTAACTACACCGCCGAGCAGCCGGACGGCGTAAGCTTTGATATAATCGACCTCTGCGTCGATCTCCGCGGCCAGGCTCTGCTCAAGCGCCGGGCGCGCCTCCTGCAGCAGGCGCTCCGTGTTCACCAGGCCGACACTTTCCAGGCCGCGGCTGAGCTTCTCTCTCCGGTAAAGGGCCAGCGCGGCGTCGAAATAGCCCGGGGGGACCAGAATGTCAAATTTCCGGGGATGCAGGTAGCCCTCGATGGCGTTGCGCCAGGCGGGATCGCGGATCTCCATGGCCTCGCAGAAGATATTAACGGGAACCGGCTCCCCGGCCGGAGTGCGCAGCTCCTCCTCCAGGATCCGCTTCAGCTGCATCGTGGGCGATTCGCGGCTGAGAACCTGGTTATCGGCCAGGCCGCGCAGGGCCTCCTTGAGGCGGGCGATCTGCTCCCGGCGGCCGCGCGCCTCTTCCTCGCAGCTGTTTTTCTTCAGGAGCAGCCACTCCATGGCCTTCTGCCAGCCTGAAGCAAGTTCCGCCCAATCTTCGGGGAAGGCGCTCCCCGGCCCGCCGGCCGCGCCCCTCCATCTCTCCTCCGCCGCCAGCAGGGGTTGAGTCAGCGGCAGCGGCGCCTCGAGCTGCCGCATCACCCGGTGCAGCTCCGACCCCTCCGCGGCCTCCTGCTTGAACTGCTTCACCAGGTTTGTCTCCAGCTGCCGGAGCCGCTCCAGCTCATTTCTCAGCTCGTTAAGGCTCCGCCGCAGCTCCTGCTCCCGTTTGAACGCTTCATTTTCGTCAATCTCTTTCCTTAACCCGGTAATCGATTCTTCGAGAGCCTGCTGCCGCTCTTTATCCTGTTCAATTCGCCGGATCAGCTCCTCCAGGGTTCGACCGACCTCTTCTTTCTCGGCAGTTTTTTGAGTGACCTTCTCCTGCTGCAGCTCCCATTGGGCCTGCTGCACCATGTAGCCGCCCAGAGTGAGCTGCCGGCGGAGATTCTCGATACCGCGGTAGTGCTCCTCGATCTGCTCCAGCACGGTAATCTCCCTTTTGGTGTCGTCAATGATCCGCTCAACCTCGCGGAACTTTTCAAAGTAGTCGCGCATCGTCTCCACATCGATGACCTTCTCCTCGAGGATATAATCGTAGACAAATCTGCGCAGATCGGTGATCGGGGAGAAGGAGATCCCCTTGCTGAATAAAGAGAAGAAAGATTCCTTGGCCCCGCCGAAAAGCTGCCTCAGGTCATGAATGTAGCCGCCGAGATCATTGCGGTAGTTGCGGTGCTTGATCCCCCTGGCTTTCAGGTAGTCAAAGAATTCCCGCCGGCTGTACGGCAAAAGCGGCTCCTTGAAAAAAAGCTCGTCGCGCAGCGGCTCTTCGTCGATTTTAAAGAATACATGCTCCTCTTCGCCGGTGGCCTGGTAGTAGTCGCAGACCACCCCGATGAGGTAAGGCTTGCTGCTGGTGGTCCTGGTAATCTCGAGCACAATATAGCTGGAGAAATTCTCGCTGCGCAAAAAGGCGGCTTCGCCCTCCGCCCCGGTCTTCCCCCGCAGGTAGCTGCGCAGGTCGCGGGTGGCGCGATCCTCGAAGGCGGAGGAGTTGAAGCGGATCTTTCTTAAATCGGCCACGATCACCACCTGCAGGGCATCGATCAGCGTCGATTTGCCGGCGCCGTTATCCCCCGTAATCAGGGTGTTGCGGTCGATGGGGATGGTTTCGTTGGTGAAGAAATGCCAGTTGATCAGCTTAATTTTTGTGAGCAGACGCACTTTGTAAATACACCACCCGGTCAGTGCTATGTTCTTCCCCTTTACCCCTCTCCCTAGCCCTCTCCCCCAAGGGGAGAGGGAAATCTGGTCCCAGGGACTGCTGTGCCACCAAGGGAAAGTTTGAAATTTCCCCTGCCTCCTTGTAAGGGAGGAGGGGTGAACCCATAGTCCCCCTTTTCTAAAGGGGGATTTAGGGGGATTTAACAGGTATCATCAAGTTCTGTTTCGTCATCGTCTTCGCTGCCGCCCTCCTCAGCCCAGGCTGCCTGCTCGCTCAGCCAATCGGCCAGGGATTCAAGGTCCGCCGTATTCAAAACCAGCAGCAGCGAAGGGTAGAGCAGGTAGAGAGCTTCGGGGTCTCTCCAGTGGCCCCTCTTCAGGTCGAGCAAAGAAAAAGCGCTGAAGAGCCGCAAGATGCGCTGCATATCTTCGCGCGCCGGCAGCCGCTGCTTGATCCCCAGAGCGAGGTATTTCTCCTGGATCTCCTGACCGGTAACGAAAACCTGTTCGGTCAAGCGCAGCTCCCGCCTTTTGCCGTCATAGAGAAGGCGGAGGATAAATAAGAAGATCGTCTCCTGGATGGTAAAGTTGCGCCGGTTGCGCTCATCCCGGTTGTAGAGCTGGAGCACCGCCAGCTGCCGGTCATGAAACAGGTCCCAGCGAGCCAGGTCGAGGTATTGCTGAAAGAGGGTCAGGTGCCTCTCGACAAAGCGGTAGCAGCGGCGATCTTCTTCCCTCTCGAAGACCAGGAATGTCCTCGCCAGAAGGCGGTTCACCGTCTCGCTGAACAGAGCCTTCTCTTTATCGTTCAGCTGCTCATAGAGCTCTTCAAACCGGGCCATCTGGAGGCTCCTTTCTCTGCAGAATCAGGGCGGGCACTTCAATCGATCCTCTGCGCAGCGCCACCGTCTTCCCCCGCTCCCCGGCCAGGAGATAGTTTGCGCGGCGCGAACGGCTGTAGAGGATGATATAGATCAACCTGATCCACTGCTCCCTGGCGAAAAGAGGCACTGCGCTTAAAGGGAGTTCTGCCTGCCCCGCCAGCAGCTCTTCCACGTAGCGGTTGATCTCTTCGACGGTAATCTCCTCCCGGACCCGCTTGCGGAAGCGCTCCAGTTTACCCTGGCGGGTTTCCCTAGAGATCTCCGGGATGCGCAGCGGCCGGGGAATATGCTCCCGCCGGTGCCGGGGCGGGGTTTTGATGCTCAGTTCATCGATCGCCCGCTGGGGGAAGAGCCGGATGAAGCGGCCGATATCCGCAGCCACCTCTTCCCGCTCGCCGCGGCGCCTGGCTTCCCCCGAGAGATAGCGCAGGGCGCGGCGCAGCGACTGCTCGCTTCCCTTTCCGTGCCTCAGCTGGAAGCGCAGCTTCTCCACCGCCGCGCGGGCATACTGGACATTGCGCCGGTCGATCTCCTCGAGGATCTCATCCATGCTGCCAAAGGATTCCTCGATATATTCCAGCCAGTCGTAAATAAGGTTCTCCGCCGGAAGGCTATCGGCCGCCTGCTTCTCCTCCACCATCAACCGGGCCTGTTCGGTGATCGCCGGCCGGTTCGACTGCCACTGCTTCACCCGCGTGATGATCCCGGTGCGGTACTTGGAGATATGCTCCGATGTTTTGAGACGGTAATACTGCTCTCCCAGCACTTCGCTGAAGTACTGATCGAAAATATGGCTCAATATGTCGCGCGGCGCCTTCACCTTGAGCAGTTCCCCGGTATACTTCTTGATGCTGTGGCTGAGGCTCTTCAGCCCGTCAATCAGCTCGGCGGTGGCTTCATGCGCCTGCTGCAGAGCGACGTATGAAAGCCCCTCCTCGCCGGTCAGGTTCTGGTAGATGCTGAGAATCCGCCCGCGGTACTCCATCCGGTAGCCCTTGCGGATTTTATCGAGAGTGTCAAGCAGGGCCAGGGCATGATCGGGCAGCGACACCCGGAAGCTGTAATCAGGGTGCTGCTCCTGGTCCAGCCACCCGGCCTCGTCCAGCTTGCGGAAAAGCAGGTTGGCCCGGTCGCGGATGCTGCGGTCAGGGTCACACTCCCCTGCTTCCTCATCTTCTTCAGGCCAGTCCTGGATGGCGGCAGTTTCGAGGTATTCGCAAAAAAGATCGATAATCGTCTCTTTGGGCAGTGTGTAGATGCTGCGCCGGTAGAGATCGTAAACCAGGAAAAGAAGATCGGCATGCAGCTCTTTCAGCGGTCCCGTGAAAACCGAAAACAGGTTTTCAGGGATATGCTCAAAGAGACGATTTTCTGCATCAAGATTGATCATGCAGAAACATTCAACGAAGCGGCGGTATAATCCTTCGCCGGCCCGGGATTAATTGAAGGTGTTAGAGAACCGTCATAGTGCAAGTGTGGGACAAACAGGACCGTCCCCGGTGTCCCACTTTTTCTGTCACCCAAAGATGTGGGCCGGTTCATTTCCCACCTTTCCGACGATGCTGTAGATCCCGGTGAGGGGATCGCGGAGATACTCTTTTCCCAGGCGGAAGTTTTTGATCTCGCCGGTGCTGCGCACGTGGAGGCGCGGGCCGGTACAGTGCAGCGACATCTCGCCAATGGTAATCTTACGGTTTCCGGCAGGATTTATCGTCAGATCCCGGCCGATCATCTCCCTGACCAGCTCTTCAGCCAGCGCCAGCTCGGCCAGGGGCCGCTTGCTGTAATAGAGGATAAAGCCGCTGCAGACATCGCCGTGCCCTTCCGCCGGCGGTACGCCCATCCTTTCAAGGATATACTGGGTAATATCTTCGGCGGAGTGGGCCATCTTCCGGTTGTGGAGCGACTTGAAGACCACCGCTTTGATCTCTTCCGGGAAGGGGCCGAAAAGGCCCGGGCGGGCGATGATCACCTCCTGCCCGATCCCCACAAGGACATGGGCATTCATCTTCAAGGTAGGGTAGAGCAGGTCGAAGTGCTCCACGATCACCCGGCATCCTTCGCGCAACGCCTTGTGCACCGCTTCGGCCAGAAGCGGCGGCCGGGTGAAGGCCTGTTCAAAATGCATGTCGAGATGATAGGTATGGTGCTCGAAGATGCCGCTTTCAAAATGATGCATTAGCGGCAGGGGGCGCACATTGATCCCTTCGTCATCGTTGGTCAGCTCCAGCCCCGGGAACATCCCCTGGATCAGCACCGACTTGCCGGCCCCGGCATCACCGATCACCCCGACCAGGCTGTCTTCGGCAGAAAGATAGCGCTGTGCCAGGTGCGCGCCCAGTTCATGAATTCTTTTGCGGCCCCGCGGCGCGAAATAAACCGACTTGATCAAATACTCATGGGGCAGCGGCACCGGCATCACCCCACGGTAAAGATAGTTCCAGCAGGGGAGCGTGCTGCTGCGCGCCGTAGATATCTGTTTCCCCCATGTTTCCGGAAGGAATCCGCCGCTTCATGGTCGCTTTGAAAGCCGCGGCGGGATCAAAATAGGTCACGGCAACAACATCCTCCTCCGGGATGCGGTAAAGGCGGGCAATCAGCGCGGCATTCAGGCTCTGTTCCCGCTTTACCCGCTCGTATATCTCCCTCTCCTTAAAGATAATGTCGATGGTCAGTTCAAAGGGACCGGCGTTTTTCGACCGGATCACCGACGCCAGCTCCACCAGCGGTTTCATGGGCGAACCTCCTCGAAAGTAATCGGAAATAGCTCTTCCGGACGCTCCACGGTCAGCAGGTGATAAACAGAAAATACATAGGCTCCCCCCACCTTGAAGTCGGAAGGGGAGTAGGGAAAGGCGAGGTTTCCGGCGGTGGAAAGCCTCCCCGGAAAACCGTAATGCAGCATTGTCGAGCGGGCAAAGCCCAGTACCGCCTCGGCCAGCCCGGGTGTCTCCGCCACCGCCTCGATGACAATGCCCGCTTCGTGAGACGGCCGGGGATGCGGCTCCTGCTTCCCCATGACCCCGTCGCGCCCGTAAATATGGAAAACCAGCTCGAAGCGGCCGGCCTCGCGGGAGAAGTTGTCCGC